>NZ_JANLGL010000070.1:0-28259 GCF_024655625.1 Pseudomonas sp. 18.1.10 | reverse complement strand
GCGGTGGGTCAGCCAAAATATCTGTGTCTGATACACCGCTTTCGCGAGCAAGCCCGCTCCCACACTTGACCGCATCCTACCTTTGGATCTTGGTCAGGCTTGGGATTTGAGGAAGGTGGCCATGAGTTGGTTCACCTGCTCCGCCGCCTCCAACTGCACCATATGCCCTTGACCAGGCAGCACCTCCACCTGCGCCTCCAACCCCTGCGCATGCCGCACCGGGATGATTGCATCGTCACTGCCCCAGATCACCAGGCTCGGCTGGCGCCCCACCACATGGCGCAAATCCAGCGTCTGCTGCCCGCCGTCAAACAGCGCGCCGTTGAGCTGACGCAACGCCTGATCCACCCCCTCCAACCGCTTGAACTTGAGCATGTCCTCCAGCATCTGCCGCGTCACCAGGGCGGGATCGCTGAACAGTTGCGTCAGTTGCGGCTTGAGGGCGTTGCGGTTGCTGGCCTCGGCAAACCCCTGCAGGTACTCGCCGTTGATGTCCGCACCCAAGCCAGCGCTGGCGATCAAGGTCAGCGAGGCGACGCGTGCGGGGGCCTGGTCGGCAACGGTCAGCGACACCAGACCGCCCATGGAATGCCCCGCCAGGTGCACGCGGTCCAACTTGAGATGATCGAGCAGGTCCAACACCGCCTGACTCAGCTCGCCAGCATCGCCGCTGTGCAACTGTTTGCCCGACTCGCCATGCCCCGGCAAATCCACGGCAATCACCCGCCGCTCGACCGCCAGCGCCGGTTGGTTGAACAGCCAGTTGTTCAAGTCGCCGCCAAAACCATGCACCAGCACCAGCGGCGTGCCGCCCTCGCCCAGGTCGAGATACCGCAGCAGACGCCCGCCGATCTCGACTTTCTGCGCACTCGGTCCAGACGCTTCGGCCTCGGCCGCACTGGCGACAAACCCGGCATTGAAGCCTTCGATCACGGCATCGATCTCCGCCTCAGACGCCTCACCCTCAACGACAATCCCCAGCAACGCACCCACCGGCAAAGTCTCATCGCTCAGCGCCAAGACGCGGCGCAGCACGCCACTGAACGGTGCTTCCACACTGCTGGAAATCTTGTCGGTCTCCACATCCAGCACTTCCTCGCCCTTCTCCACCCGGTCGCCGGGTTGCTTGAGCCAGATATCGATGCGCCCTTCGGTCATCGACAGCCCCCATTTGGGCATGGTCAGGGTATGGATCATGCGGCGTTCCTCTTGTCGGCGATCTTCAGCACGGCGGCCTCGATCTTCGCGGCGTTGGGGATGTACAGGTCTTCCAGCGCATCGGAAAACGGCACCGGCGTGTGCGGCGCGGTGACCATTTCGATAGGCGCGCGCAGGGACGCAAACGCCTGTTGCGCCACCAGCGCGCTGATATCAGTGGCAATGGAACAGCGTGGGTTGGACTCATCGATCACCACCAGCCGCCCGGTTTTCTCCACGCTTTCGAGGATGCTGTCGACGTCCAGCGGGCTGGTGGTGCGCAGGTCCAGCACTTCGCAGTCGATGCCCTGGCGCGCCAGGTTGGCGGCAGCTTCCAGCGCGATATGCACCATGCGCCCGTAGGTCACCAGGGTCACGTCCTGGCCTTCGCGCACAAAGTTGGCTTCGCCGAAGGGCACGGTGTATAGCTCTTCCGGCACTTCGCCTTGCAGGCTGTAGAGCATTTTGTGTTCGAGAAAGATCACCGGATCGTTATCGCGGATCGCCTGGATCAGCATGCCCTTGGCGTCATACGGCGTGGCCGGGCACACCACCTTGAGGCCGGGGATGTGCGTCCACATCGAGGTGAGCATCTGCGAGTGCTGGGCCGCCGCACGCAGGCCGGCGCCGTACATGGCGCGGATCACCAGGGGCGTGGTGGTCTTGCCGCCGAACATGTAGCGGAACTTGGCCGCCTGGTTGAGCAGTTGGTCGAGGCAGCAGCCGATAAAGTCGACGAACATCAATTCACACACCGGGCGCATGCCCCGGGTGGCCGCGCCGACCGCCATGCCGACATAGCCGACCTCGGACAACGGCGCGTCCAGCACGCGGTCGGGGAACTGCGGGTACAGGCCCTTGGTCACGCCGAGCACACCGCCCCAGGCGTCTTGTTCACCGGGAGCGCCGGTGCCGCCGCTGACGTCCTGGCCGATGATGAACACGCTCTGGTCACGGCGCATTTCCTGGGCCAGGGCTTCGTTGATTGCCTGCTGGTAGCTGATTTTGCGAGCCATAGGATTCTCTCCAAATGTTGTTTTTATTAGGGATAGGCGACGTAGACATCGCTGAGCAGGTCGGCGGCTTGCGGCTTGGGATCGGACTTGGCGCGGCGCACGGCGTCTTCGATCAACTGCGCGACTTCGCTGTCGATACGCTCGAATTGCGCCGCGTCCAGCCAGCCCTCGGCGCTGCAACGTTGGCGGAACAGCGCCAGGCAGTCGGCGCTGTCCCGCAGGTTTTTCACTTCATCGGGGCCGCGATAGGTTTGCGCGTCACCTTCGAAGTGGCCGTAGAAACGGCTCAACTTCACTTCCACCAGCGTCGGCCCCTGGCCTGTGCGCGCACGCTCGACGGCCACGCCGAGGGCGGCGTGCACGGCGAAGAAGTCATTGCCATCGACGATCACCCCCGGCATGCCAAAGCCCACGGCGCGCTCGGCGATGTCCTTGCACGCCACCGACCAGCCGGAACCGGTGGCCTCGGCATAACCGTTGTTTTCGGCGACGAACAGGCACGGCAACTTCATGATCGCGGCCAGGTTCATCGCTTCAAACACCGCGCCCTCGTTGGAGCCGCCATCGCCAAAAAACGCCACGGCCACGCCCTGGCTGCCCTTGAGTTTCGACGCCAGCGCCGCGCCGGCCGCCAGCGGTGCGCCGGCACCGACGATGCCGTTGGCGCCGAGCATGCCCTTCTCCTGGTCGGCGATGTGCATGGAGCCGCCCTTGCCGCCGCACACCCCGGTTTTCTTGCCGTAGATCTCGGCCATCATGCCGAACACATCCACGCCCTTGGCGATGCAATGGCCGTGGCCACGGTGGTTGGAGGCGATGCAATCGTCATCGTTGAGGTGGGCCATGACCCCGGCGGCGCTGGCTTCCTGGCCAGCGTACAGGTGCACAAAACCGGGGATCTCGCCGGTGGCGAACTCCACGTGCAGGCGTTCTTCGAAATCACGGATGGTGCGCATCACGGTGTAGGCATGCAGCAATTGATCGGTGGACAGGTGAGTGGACATCTTGTTGTTCTCCAGGTTGTCTCGACACACAAAAGGCTGATCGTGTTCAGCTACAGGGCCTTCAGCACGGCCTGTGCCAAGGTCCGCAAAAACCTCGCAAAGCCTTGATCCAGAGCAGTTGTGGTGGTGCGGCACAGCACCGCAGAATGAGACGCGGCATTGCACCGCACAGGCCGCGTCTCAGGCGCCATGAGACGCGGCGTCTCAGCCGGGGCAGTTGGTCAGGCCACACTTGTCCCACGCGACCCATGCGCGCTTAATGGCGGGCATAACAACAAAGATCGAGAACCGGAGGCCTTATGCTCGCCGCGAACTCCAGGGAACACGTCGACTGCGTCAGTCGTGTGGTCCGCAATGCCGACCGCCTGCCCCAGGCGCCGGTGCCGTCGCTGATTTTCGATTCGTGGCGGCGCTCCATGGAACAACACCACCTCGACCCCGGCTCCTTGCAGGGGCCACGCATCCTCAGCGAACCCCTGCTCAAGGAATGCCGCGAGCGCGCCGAACTGTTCATGCGCATCGCCGGCGAGGCCGTCGGCCAGCTGCACCACCGCGTGCGACACGCCGACTACTGCGTGATGCTCACCGACGCCCAGGGCCAGACCATCGACCACCGCGTGGACACCGCGATCCGCACCGACTGCCGCAAGGCCGGCCTGTACCTCGGCACCTGCTGGTCCGAAGCCGAGGAAGGCACCTGCGGCGTGGCCACGGTGCTCACCAGCAAGGCCGCCGTGACCGTGCACAAGCGCGATCACTTTCGCGCCGCGTTCATCGGCCTGACCTGCTCCGCCGCGCCGATCTTCGACCCCCAGGGCAACCTGCTCGGGGTGATGGACGCCTCCGCGCTGAAATCCCCGGATGACCGACGCAGCCAGCACCTGGTGCGCCAGCTGGTGGCGCAAAGTGCCGAAGCCATCGAAAACGCGTTCTTCATGCACAGCGCCCGCGAGCACTGGGTGTTGCAGGCCCACAGCACCCCGGGTTTTGTCGACAGCCAACCCGACCTGTTGCTGGCCTGGGACCGCGACGGCCGCCTGCATGCCTTGAACAGCAAGGCGCGCCAGGCCCTGCGCCTGCGCTTTGGCCAGGTGCCGGCGCATATCGGCGAGGTGTTTGACCTCGACGCGTTGCGCGCGGTGACCGATCAATCCGCCCAGCACCTGCACTGGCTGGGACAGCCTGGCGCCTTGCACGCTCGCGTCAACGCGCCCCGCCGCACACCGGCACGCACTGCGCTGACGCCGCAGGTCGATGCACGGGTGGAAGAACACCTGCGCCTGGCCGTACGGGTCAAGGACCGCAACCTGCCGGTGCTGGTGCAGGGCGAAACCGGCGCGGGCAAGGAAGTCTTCGCCCGCCAACTGCATGAGCGCAGCGCCCGTCGCACCGGGCCGTTTGTGGCGGTGAACTGCGCGGCGATCCCCGAGAATCTGATTGAAAGCGAGCTGTTCGGCTACGTGGCCGGTGCCTTTACCGGCGCCTCCAGCAAAGGTATGCCGGGGCTGCTGGTGCAGGCCGATGGCGGCACCTTGTTTCTTGATGAAATCGGCGACATGCCGCTGGCCTTGCAGACGCGCCTGCTGCGGGTGATGGCCGAGGGCGAAGTGGCCCCGCTGGGCGCGGCGAAGACCCGTGCGGTGGATATCCAGGTGATCTGCGCCAGCCACCGGGACCTGGCGGTATTGGTCGGTGAAGGCCGCTTTCGCGAAGACCTGTACTTTCGCCTGGGCTGCGCACGTTTCTGCCTGCCGCCGTTGCGCGAGCGCACGGACAAGCTGGCGTTGATAAACCGCTTGCTGGAGCAGGAAGCACGCAACAGCGGTGTTGCAGTGGGCATCGGCCAGGCTGCCCTGGAGTTGCTGCTGGGCTACGCCTGGCCGGGGAATGTGCGGCAACTGCGGCATGTGCTGGCGTATGCCTGTGCGGTGTGTGAGGGCGATACGCTGCAAGTGGCGGATTTGCCGGTGGAGGTGCGTGGGGAGCAGAGAGAAGCGTTGGTTGAAGAGCGCGTGAGCCCCGAAAGGCAGATAGTCCTGGATGCGTTGATTCGCCATCGCTGGAAGCCTTTGCCGACCGCGCAGGCGTTGGGGATCTCAAGAGCAACCCTGTACCGCCGAGTCAATCAACTGGGCATCGACATGCCCAACAAAACCACCTGACACAATGGGATCAACATGTGGGAGCTGGCTTGCCAGCTCCCACAGTAAACCGAGTTGACCTTGGAGGTTTAGCGGTAGACGAGGCCGCCGTCGATCAGTGGTGCCTGCCCGGTCATGTAATCCGCATCCGGCCCCGCCAGGAACGAGACCAACCCCGCCACATCCTCCGGCGTTTCCGCCCGGCCCAACGCAATGCCATCCACGTACTTCTTGTACGTCGCGCCAATCTCGGCACCGGTAATCTCAGCCATGCGCTTGTCGATCTCGACCCACATATCCGTGCCCACCACACCCGGGCAGTACGCGTTCACCGTGATCCCCGCGCTCGCCAATTCCTTGGCCGCCGCCTGGGTCAACGCGCGCACGGCAAACTTGGTGGCCGAGTACACGCCGAGCAGCGCAAACCCTTCATGGCCGGCGATGGAGCAGGCATTGATGATCTTGCCCTTTTGCTTGAGCGCCTTGAATTTCTTGCCGCCGGCCTGGATGCCCCACAGCACGCCCTGCACGTTGATCCCCAGGGTGCGTTCGACTTGCTCCGGGCTCACGTCCAGCAGCGAATCGATCTGCGCCACCCCGGCGTTGTTGACGATGATGTCAAAGCCGCCAAGGGTCTGGTGTGCATGTTCGACGGCGGCCACCACTTGCTCCCGCTTGGATACGTCAGCGACGAACACCGCCGCCTTGCGGCCCAGGCCCACCACTTCGGCGGCCACGGCTTCGAGCTTGGCGCCATTGATGTCCACCAGGGCGATGTCGGCACCGTCCTGTGCCAGGCGCAGGGCAATGGCCCGGCCGATGCCCTGCCCGGCGCCGGTGACCAGCGCAACTTTTCCAGCAATAGCCATGACACTCTCCTGCAATCGATGAGGGAAGCCTTGTCTATCGCAGGTCCCTGCCATGGCTGTCGAGGCGCAACGGGATTGGCGTGAGGGCTGAGACGGGGCGTCTCAAGCCGCGAATCATTCTCGCAAACGTGTAAAAGCACGCACTTATGCCTAGCTTATGCGCCCCCTTCTTCCACCATCACGCCGAACGGCAACATCAACCCCGGCACCTGCCCCGGCGCAGCACAGCGCAGCAAAAAATAACCGGTGCCCGCCAGGCCCAGCATCAACCCCAATGCCTGCCCCTGGGCCACGCCCAAACCGCTGCGCCAGCGCCCGGCCTGCGCCGCCAACCCGCGCTCGGCCACTTGCCGGGCGCACTCGGCCCAGGCCGGTTCGCCCAGTACCGCAGCGCCCGTCATCAAGACATCAGCATTGCCCGCAGGACCATGGCACAGGGTGTAGCTGCTGCCGGCCTGCGACGCTGGCGCCACCAGATCCGCTGCGACAGTCTCCAGGGCGCAACGCGCCTGGGCGCAATGTTCTTCGTCGCCGGTCATCTGCCACAGCGCCAGGCGGGATAACGCGATCCCCGGCGCGCCGTGGCACCAGGCCATGCCGCAGTGGGTCGCGCTGTCATCCAGTTGCTGCGCATCCTCGGCAAACAGGTAGGGCCAATTGCCCTGCTCCGGCACGAACCAATAGGCCTCATAGGCCAGCGTCTGCTCCAGCGCAGCCTGCCAATCAGGACCTGGGCATTGCCGGGCCAACTGCGCGAAGGCCAGTGCGATGCCCGCGTTGCCGTGGGACAGCCCGCACAGGCCCAGGTGCGCGCCCTGTTCTGGCCAGTGCCAGCCATGCGCCGTGCGCCGGGCCTGATGCAGCAAGCGCTGCCCCAGCGCCTGGGCAATCGCGACGCTTTGAGACGCCAGTTCCGGCGCCAGCTGAGCCAGCCCGAGCAGGCCAATGACCGCCCCGGCCAGACCATGCATCAGGTCCACCGGTTGCGGGGTGGCGGGCAGTGTCTCCAGATGCTGCAACAACGGCGCAGCCGCCAGCAGGTAGCCATCCACCAACTCGGCATCACCCAGGCGACGGGCCAGCCACAGGCCCTGGGTCAGCGTCCCCAGGCGCCCTTCATAAAGGCTGATCCGCTCCCTTGCCGCGAACGCCAGCCCATGGCGCAACGCACCCCGGGCGGTATCGCCAAAGGCAGGCTCTGCGCTGTGTTCCGCCAGCAGCACCAGAAAAGCCGCAACCCCCAGCGTGCCGTCATACAGGCTGGCGTTCATGCTGCACGCGAAAGGCTTGAACACGTCCTCGGCATCGTCGGCGTCGTCACTGATCCAGGTGCAGCGGTCGCCCAGCCACAGGGCTTCGTTGCTCAGCTGATGACCAATGCGGATCGCCTCCCCCATCGCCCCGGTAGGCCGCACGCTGACCGCCGGCACCAGGCTGGCGCAAAAGGGCAAGTGGCGCAGGCCGAAACGGTCCTCGGGGTCATCCTCCAAGTGAGGCTGCTGCCAATCAATACGCTGTCGTTCGAACTGCGCCTGAACCGCCCGCAGGGGCTCACCACCGGTTGTCGCAGTCTCCAGCATGCCCAGTGCCAGTGCCCGGCAGCGGCTTTCACCGAAGCTGCGGCCATCGGCGGGGTCCTGGGCAAAACCGAGGCCTGGCAAGAGCGCTTGCGTCCATAAGGGCGACTGATCGCGCAAGTGTTGCCGCAACCC
The DNA here is from genome assembly GCF_024655625.1 of Pseudomonas sp. 18.1.10. Taxonomy (NCBI): domain Bacteria; kingdom Pseudomonadati; phylum Pseudomonadota; class Gammaproteobacteria; order Pseudomonadales; family Pseudomonadaceae; genus Pseudomonas; species Pseudomonas sp. 18.1.10. The sequence continues at coordinate 20,320 of NZ_JANLGL010000070.1, read as the reverse complement.
AGCGGCCAGTTGCCCCAACACCCCGTGGCCTCGACGCGCGTGTCGTGCGGCGAGGTACAGCACCACGGCATCATCGCGCAGCCAGCCTGCCGGGTTGCTCGGGTACTTGAGCAGAAACGGCAGGCACGCTGCGTCCAGGGCGCGACACAGGGCCTGCACCACCGCGCCCATATGCTCTGGATGCGGTGCCAGGTAATAACGCACCTGGCAATCATCGTTGCAGGTGTCTTGCGCGGTTTCACCGAACAGATAGACAAAGGCCGGATCCAGCTGGGTGGTCCATGCCGCCTGACGCACTCTGACCTGGTGCCCGCGAATGGCCAGGGCCGGCACCCCATCAAACAGGTATTGTCCCGGTTCGACACGGCGGGTCACCCGGTCCTGCTGCACCGCCAGCGCACCATTGCCCAACTGCTCAAGCACCTGCCACACACCGCCGTCGCGGTACTCGCTTTCTGGCGGGAACCAGGTGGCAACCGGGCCAGCGTCATCCACGCTGGCGGTGTAGTAGCGCCGGTACAGGTACTGCTGCAAGCGCTCGATTCGCGGGTCATCGTCAACACGGCGGTTATTGGCACTTTGAGCCAGGGGTGCAGCGGTAAACGGCCGGCCATCCATCCACAGGGTGCCCTGGGCATCGACTTCCAGGCTGGCCCAGGCTGTGGCAAAGCGCTCCCACCAAAGGGGTACGCCAACGTTCAAAGGATTCATGCGTCCTCCCACCAATCGCGGGCCACGGCCTGGGGCGCCAGCAGCAGGTTGCTTGCCAGTTGCAGCAACAAGGTGTGCGCGGCACTCAAGTTGGTCTCGCCGGCGAGGTCTTCGTAAAGGGTCTGCAATAGCCGGGCGCCACACAGTACAACCAACCGCTCGGCATCCGGTGCGGCGCCAACGGCAGCGCAATAGCTGGCCCACAGCTGCGCCAGGGCGCGCTGGTAAGGCACGAATCCCACGGCCGCTTCCTCCGCCGCCTGTACAGGGTCGGAATGCATCGGCTGGTGGTCCATCCACGCTTTGAGCCACGACTGGCACAGCCCGGCCAGGTCCCACAGCGGGTCGCCGCGGTCGGCCATCTCCCAGTCGATAAAGACGCAGCGCTCCCCGTCCACGCGACAGTTCTGCCACTTCATATCGCCGTGGATCAATTGTTCCCCAGGCCAATCGCTCGCCAGGCCGGCGAGCACCGCCATACATGCGTCAAGGGACTGCACCAATGCCACCAGGCGCGCCTGGCCCCAACTCTGGTCTTCGCCAACCAAGGGGTACAAGCGGTCGAGGCGAATGATCCAGGGCACGGCGCCCGCCAGGTCGTCGGCCGGCAAGGCGGCCAGGCCTTGGTGCAGCCGGCCCAGCGCACTGCCCAACACCTGTGCCAGCTGCACATCCGGCTGGCCATCGACCAGTGCCCGCTCATGACCGCTGGCGGTCGAGGCCAGCCAGTCCATCACCAGGGCCTGGCGCCAGCTGTCGTAGACGCGCAGGCACGGGACTTGTGCCAGCCCGGCAAGGCGCCGCAGCATGCCGGCTTCGTGGGCAATGCTGGAGCACTTCTCCCAGGGGCCGGCGTCCGGTTGATGTTGCTTGATGTAATACCCCTGGCCGTTGGGCCAGAGCACGCTGAAGCCACGGTTGCGCTGGCTGTGGCTGCGAATGGCGATAGGGTTGTCCACCAGGCTGCGGGTATCGAGCAGCCCCTGGTTGATCAGAAAAACAGCGGCATTGTGCCGGGTCAGAATCATTGCTTGCCCTCGTGGAGAACAGCCATGGAGCGACACCGCGCCGCTCCATGGACGGCACTACGGATCAGCTCTCTTTGCAGCAAGGGTTACGTGTGGGCTTGCAGGTCTTGGCCTTGGTCGCCAGCACGTCTGCGGTGTCGTCAACCAACTCGTCGGCGCCTTTGCAGCAGGGGTTGCGCGTTGGTTTGCAGGTCTTGGTCTGCGTGCCTTGCACATCGCTGCCCTGGCTGCCCGGTGCGGAATCCTCCGGTGGTTTGCAGCAAGGGTTGCGGGTGGGTTTGCAGGTCTTGGTCTGCGTCCCTTGGACGTCACCGCCCTCCGGAGGCTTGCAGCAGGGATTGCGGGTGGGCTTGCAGGTCTTGGTCTGGGTGCCACCGACATCCGAACCGCCGCCACCTCCCGCCCCCGAACCGCCCGCGGCGCCGCCGCTGCCGGTGCTCCCCGGCGCGGCATGCAGCCCGCCAGGGTAGTACTGACTGAGAATTTCGCCGCTCAACAGACCGGCCATATGCCTGGCAACGCTTGAGCCGGGTTGTGTTTGTGATGTGTTCATGACAACTCCTTTTCTCTGGTTTAGTTCGACGGTTGACTCACGGTAATGACTTGCCCCCAGCGATTGACGCCCGGGGTGTCCGGCATTTCGCCAGGACAGCTTTCCGAGAGCATCGACACCTTGCGCGACAGCGGACAGCCACACAGGCCGCAAATGCCCAATTCCGAACGGGTGGCTTGCAGCAGGCTGGCACCGGGTGCCTGTCGATGCGGGCATTGCCGACACGCCTCGCTGCGTTGCTCACGCTCCAGCGGGTCAGTGGTGGAAAAACCGCTCTTGGCCCAGTTGACCAACGACCGACTGCCCCGCTGGAACAGCTCGGCCGTGCTGTGCTCGGCCCGCGCGCGCACCTGCCTGGGGGGCGACATCAGCAACATCCGCAACATCTGCGGCGTACGCCGGCTCGCCAGCAGGCTACGGGCGTAGCTGTCGCTGCTCAGGGCCGCGTGCAACACGGCCTCATCGACGGGTTCCGGCAACCCCAGCAGCTCGGCGAATTCGGCACACATCTGGCTTTCGGACTGCGCCATATCCAGAGCCAATACACTCATGGCGTGCCCTCCACGGTGACGCTGGAGGCAGCGGGGTCGAGGGTGGAGCCATTGTCCGAGCGCACGTCGCGCACCGTGAGCGTGGTGACGCTCTCGGGTTTGAAGCGCTCGTCGATCACCAACCAGGCTTGCCACGGCAAGTTCTTGTCCATCTGTACCAGCGCCACTGGAACCGGCTGCCCGGCGCTATCCAGCAGATAGTTGCTCGGTATCTTGGCGCTGAGGTCGTTCAAGCGCTGGTTGAAACTGGCCAGTACGGCCAGTGCGCCTTCGAAATGGGTCCAGGTGGCGCTGTCCAGCGTAAGGGAGTGGGCCACCGGCCCGCCTGCGCAAGGCGGCAATGGCATGCCGATCACGGCGGCCTCGATGCTTTCCAGGCGGCAAGGTATCGAGGGGGTCGCGCACTTTTCATGGCCGACGCGATTGGCCGGCGCGATCAAGGAAAACAACGCCTTGATCTGTTCCTGGCCCGGGTTGACCCATGCGCCCCAGGAACCATAGAACACGGCTTGCAGCACCTCATTGGCGCCAAAGTAATCCGCCAGGCCGGTGCAGGTCAGGCCGGAATCCGTGGTGTAGTCGGTCTGCACGAAGCGCCCGACGCCCTGCGCCATGATCATCGCCAGGCCCTGCTTGAACATCCCCTCCAGACGCAACAGTTGCCCGGACACATAGACGGTGTCCTGCCCATAAGACGTAAAGGCAAACTGATTGGGGTGGGGGTCTTCCCAGTTCAGGTGGAAATTGACCTTGGGGTAAAAGGCTTTGAACAGTTTTTCCAGATAGCGGAATTCGGCCATCAGAAATGTCTGCCCCATGCTGCGAAAAGCGCCGTTGATAGCCACATCAGCGGCCTGCTTCTGGGTCATGTAGGGCGCGGCACCGTAGGGTACTGGCGAGGTGGCGCCCAGCAGTTCTTCCAGCGGCAGGAACGCCTCGTTGCTGATCTCCCGGGCCTTCGCCCCCAGTTGTGAGTGAGCGGAGCTGCCTTTGCGGGTCTTGGTGTACGCCGATGAGCCAATGCGCGGCAAGGCGTCGTGGCCCTTGGCAAAACGCGAGGCCATGGCCGCGTCGTCCTGCATGGCCATGACCAGGTGGTCACCGGCGACCACTCCGTTGACCTCCAGGTAGCGTTCGACGAACCCTGACTGGGAAAAATCCTGGGTGCTCAAGGAATGGAAACCCAGGGTGAACTTGCCCAGGACCAAGGCGTGCAATTTCACCGGTTTGCCTTTGTGGTCCACCAGCCAATCGTCGAGGGTCAAACGGTCGGCCGCCTTGAGGCTGCCATCGGCCAGTAGCATCGGTTGGTCCAGGGTGACCGCCAGCTCACCCTTGTCGCCGTATTGCAGTAACACGGCAGGTTGATGGGGGGCCGCGACCATCCCATCGGAAAAGGTCACGGGGCGACTTTCCCACGTCAGCTTGGGCTTGCCACCGACCACTTTCACCGTACTGGTGAGCACCGGGTCACCCACGCCAATGAACTGCACCGTGCGGTACTCGCCCTGCGCCACGGTCACCCGCGTGCCCCAGGCAAAGCAGGAGCAACAGCAATAACAGGCTTGCCACGACCAGTCCTTGTTGCCATCGCGCAGGAGTTGGCACTCATCCTGGGAGATATTGAGCCGCTGCGCCGTCGCACGGTTGAAGCAGTTATACGTTTCTACCGGGAAACTCCCCCCCTGGGGCGTGCAGTCCGGTATCGGCTTGCCCTCCCAGTTCTTGCACTTGCACCAACGTGCCATGGCCGAACTCTGCCGATAGGTTTCGCAGTGGGTCACTCCACACAGGGACTGGCCCGGTTCCAGGCTGCTTTTACATTGATCGCTCACCTTGATCTCCTTTCACAGGCTTTGAGGGTCGAGGATGCTTACTTGAAAACGCTGGCGGTGAACTGCACCGACACATACAGGTTGAGCAGGGCCTCGCCATCGATATGACCGCTGGCATCAAGCAAGCCGGCCAATAGTGGGTTGGATTGCATCGTTTGCAGATCGAACAACACACGCCATTCCCCAGCGATCTGCTTGAGGGGGATTTTCGCGTAAGTCACCGCCCCCGCCAGGCCGACCGTTGTCACGGACTGCGCGGGCTGGCTGCCGGCCGTCAAGCTGAGAAAACTGGCACTGGCCGGCATCTGGATACCGCTGGCGACCACCAGGGCCAGGTACGCCGCATCGACCGCCAGGTTCTGGGTGTTGGGTGGAAACAGCTGTGGCGGCAGCTCAAAGGCCAGGGCCTGGGTGGCCGGGTTTGCCGTATCGTCCAGGAAGGCGGCCCAGGCATCCGGGTCACTGGACGCCAGGCTGAGCATCAGCGCCGCGCCGTAGGTGTCGCCAGCCAATTGCGCCTGCACCCGATCGCGCCAGGTTTTGCCGCCGTCGATGGCGGTGTAGCGCACGGTCAATTTCAGGTCTTCGATCAATGAAAAATCGAATTGGTTGGTGTTCTTCGGCAATTCGTAGCGCCAGTTGGATACTGCGCCCGTGCCTTCAAAGCGCTGCAGCTTCTCGGCGTCGGAGAAGTATTCGAGAAACGCGCCTTCATCATCGGTACTGCGGCTCAGGGACACACTCTGGTTCGAGCGCCAATCCACCCACACGTCCCCGCCTGGGTTGCCGGTACCGTCGAGCATGTATTGCAGGCCGACCGGGTTGGGCTTGAGCAGGATCTTGTTGGCGGTCTGGGTCAGGCTGGCGTGGATGCCACTGGGCAACGCGTCGTCAGGATTGACCACCGTCACGGCAACCGTCTTGATGCGCCGGCAGTAATGGCTGGGGAAGTCAAAATCAAACAACGCCTCAGTCAAGGAAAAGTCGGCAACACCGGTAGAACGCAGCTGGATCAGTTGAGCCGGGTTGAGCTGTGACAGGTAGACCTCGCGGATGATTTCCTGGCGCAGGACGTCTTTCTGCGAGAACACGTAGTCCATGCGGTCCAGCACCAGGTTGAGGCTGGCACCGGCCATCAGGCCACGGCGGGCTGGGTCCCACGGATCGGCAGTGAGGTACGCGGTGGTGTCGCCCAGCGCCCATTGCAAGGCGCTCTGCGCCGCATCCACCGATTGCAGGGCCAGTTGATAGGCCTGGTAATACAGGGCCGTGGCACGGCTGACCCGCCAGGCGTAGTAGTCCGGGTTGTCGAACTTGCCGAGCAGGAACGCCTGCTGGGCCTGGGCGTTCTTCAGGTTGGTCTGGTAACCGGTGTAGTCGGCCTGGGCGCTGGCCAGGTCGGCCCTGGCGTCAAGGATCTGCTGATCGATCTGCTTGAGCTCCAGCCCCGCCTGCGTCGACTCTTGCTGCCAGCCGGCCTTGAGGCGCTGGAACTGGCCAATGGTGTCACTCAAGTCCTTGGCGGTATCGGCCACCTGGGCGATCTGGCGCCAGGTCCCCGACGTACGGTGCAAACCGGTTTCGATCTGCTCGCCGCCATAGGTCATGGCGAACGGCGAACCCACCTGCGGGGCCAGCGCCGCAATCGCCGCGCCGGTCTCGAAGCCGATCGCAATAAACCCGGCGACGCGCGAAGCGATGCCCAGGGTGATCGAAACCACCTCGGCCGCAATCATGCCTTCGCTGATCAACCCGTCGTAATACTGCTTGCGCTGCTCGGTGGTTGCCCGCGTGGCGAGCACGGCGTCCAGGGTGTGCCGGGCGGCCTGGGTGCGCAACTCGAAGGACAGCAACTGCGCACTGGTGAGCCGTTGTTCGTGGGTTGATTGCAACAGCAACAACTGCTCGCTGCTCTGCATCGTCAGGGCCTGCTCCAGTTCGCTGCCGAGCAGTTGCAGGTCGCCCACCACGGTCCTGGCATTGATCACCAGCCCGGCATAACGCAGGGTCTGCGCAGTGGGTGGCCGCACGGCCAGCTCGGCAAAACCTGCGCCCGAGCCATTGGCGGCAGCGGCACGCACCATGGCCATGGGGTCGATGGGGGCGGCGAACAACGGCAGCAACAAGGTGTTGCCGTCCAGATCGAGGTTGTTGCGGATCTTGTACAGGCGGTCTTCAACCGTGTCCCAGCGTGCCATCAACTGGTCATTTTGCGGCACGCAGAACAGCGCATCGATTTCATTGAAGGCGCCCCCGCTCAGGGTCAAGCCGTCGTCGCCCTGAGGGCCTCGCACGGCCAGCAGGTTTTCCATGTCCAGCAGAAACTGGGGAATGGCCGTGGGGTCGTTGCCATACCGCGCCAAGATCTCATTGAAGGTCACCGGCAGTTGGTCGCTGCATGGCCCGACGCTTTCCGGGCGTGGCCCCAGCAGGTCGCTGGCCATCACATAGAGCAAGTAAGCGGCATTCAGGTACTCACGGGTCTTGCGCTGGAAGAAGCTGTCCCCCCAGGCCACCAGCAGGTCGATATAGCTGCAAAACGTTGCCCGCTCGAACGCACCGATGCGCAGTTGGGCAATGGCGTACGGGTCGTAAGGGTCGCTGTTATAGACCGCGATCTGCACCGGGCTGGTCAGGGTCTGCACCAACGACTGCTGGGTGTGGTTGCGAAACGGCTGGAAGCGCCAGAACTGGCAGGCCAGCGACGCAGTCTGGTGATTGAATAAAACCGCACGTACCTGCTCGATCATGCGGGTGCGCAGCACTGGGTCCACCACGGTGGGGAACAGGTAGTCCAGGCTGGTGAAGCGGGTATAAGCGGTAGCGACCTGATTTTGCGGCGTGATCACGCCGGCGACTTTCATCTGGTCGAATGCCGCAGTGGCCTGGGTGGCAGAGATATCTGGCGTCTGGAAATCTACGGGTGAGAGCGACGTCAGCCGCTCGGTCGGATTGAAGATGTACTGCAACCAACCCAGGGCTCCCTGGAAATCGCCGGCCTGGAGCAACGTATCGGCAATCAGTTGCGGCGTGTAGAAAAACAGCTCCCAGTAGTACAGGCCGTAGACCCCGTCGAAGTCCACTTGGGTCGCGTCACTCAGCACCGGCGCACGCACTCGTTCGCCTGGCGCATAGCTGCTGAACGGCGTCGTCGCGATCACCGGCGCTTGCTGTTGATGCAGGTTCAACAACGCCGGCACGCCGCCCTGCTGCAAGGCCGCAGCGAGCTTGGGCACGGCGCCGGTGGTCAGCCGGGTGAAGCGGTAATACAGGTCCTGCACGTTGCGCCGCCAGGTGTTGTCGTAATAGCCACGTAAAATCAGCGCGACATCGGCCGTCAGGAGTGCGGCCTTCTGGACAGGCTCGTCGGGAAACAGGTCTTCGAGGTCTTCCAGCGGATCGTAGCGCGACGAAATGTAGCCCTGCGGGCCAATCACCCGGCGCGCTTTCAACGTATCGAATACGTGTTGGGCCTGGACCTGGGATATGCCCAGGCGGAAAAATGACTGGGTAGTAATGATGATGTCGTCATTTTCGGCGTAGTACGACACCAGCGTCATGGTGGGCAAGTCCACCAACACCACGCGCACCTGAGCGGTCTTTATCTGCCGGGTCTGAAACGGCTGGCTGGCAAACAGGTAACTCAGGTCGGCATTGTTCTGGAACGGCTCGGTCAAGCGCCCGCTGCTGTCGATCACCTGGTGGTCTTTCAACTGGTCGAACACCGTCGAAGACTCGGCCGCGCTGATATCGGCACTGATGAACGACGCCCGCGTCACTGACTGCGCGGTCTCCAGGCCCATGGCCCGGGCCTTCTGGTTCAAGGGCGGTGAGCGCGACACATCAGGGGTGACCAGGAAGCTTTCACTGTTGACGTTGCCCACGAAATGGGAGGGCTGGTTCTTGATCACAAAGGTCGAGCACTGGCGGTTGGATAACCGCGCAAATAACACCGCATCCCCCATGGCCAGGAACAGCTCCTGGCGCAGGGCAAACTCCACCGAGGCGTGGTCGGGTGCGCCATCAAGGATCGTCGACAAATCGGTGGCCGAGCTGAAACTGGACCGCACATAGTTGGCGCTATCCAGAATGCCGGCCGCCTTGAGGTCGATCATCGCCTGGTCGGCAGCGCCCTGGCCGAGGGCGGTCATCAGGAATGTCACGGCCTGCACTTCTCGCGATTCGATACTGGCTTGCAGCAGGCAATGCTTGGCCCACAGGCGGATGATCTGCACATCGCGGCGTTCATCGCCAAAGAACAGGAAGCGAAAATCCGCGTTGTTGTTGAAGCCTGGCTGCACCACATATTTGCCGCTGCCGCTGCCGGCTTTCAGGTAGCCCGCGCTCAGCAGGTCGAGGATCAACTGTTGCGCACCCGGCTCTTCCAGCCCGATGAACTGCAACACGGCAGCGCTGACCGGCGTACGCAGCAAGGCGGTGTCGACGCTGTTGTTCCAGTCGCCGTAGTAGTTACTGCGAAACGGGTTGAGCGTGCCGCGCGCGTACAAACGGTTCATCGCGTAGTCGTACAAGGGCTGCACGGTCGGCGGCACGCCAGTGGAGTAGTTGTCAGCCAGGTTGAGGAACTCAGTGCGCTGGAACAGGTAGTCCTTGAGCAATTCGCGGTTGAGCAACAGCGGCTCGCGCAAACCCACCACACCGCGAAAGCCGGAACCGATGGCCTGGTTGACGATACGCCCGCGCTTGTACACCTCCATTTCGAACTGCGCCACTGCCGGGTTCGCCGGGTTGCTGGGCAAGGGCGCCTGGGCGGGTTCAATCACGCTGCCGTTGGAGGTATTCTCCAGGAACGGGCCGTACAATACGGCAATTTTTTCATCGATGCGCACGTCACTTTCGGGCCCGATCGGGGCCGTGCCCGCAAACAGCAACACGTTGCACTTCTGCCAGAACAGGCTGTTCATGTTGAAGATGTCGTAACCCGACTGGGTCGACAACTTGACGTTGTTGGGCGCCGCATAGATCACCTGCTCGGGCGCCAGGGTTTGATCGCCGACCCAGGTCCCGCTGGCGTCCATGAAGCTGTAGCGGATCGCGGCCTTGTACATCACGCTGTTGCTGGACTGGGTATTGCCCCCGGTGGTCTGGATCGCGGTACTGGAGACCACACTGGTTTCCACCCAGAACACGAACAGCCGGCCAAAGGCATACACCGGCGTGACATAGGGCGATTTGATGGTCACGTCGATGGCGGTCCACTCGGACCAGTTGGCCTGGTGCTCCTGCTTGGCCCAGTAGTAGGAATAGGGTTCGGTGGCACTGCGGGCAAACACGAACAACGTGTCGATCTCGCCGCGACGCGGGTCGCTGACCGTGCCGCGAAAGGCGTCGACGAATTGCAGCGACGCATAACGATCCAGCCCCTGCACATAGGTGCGATAGACCGCCTCCACCCGCTGCGGGGTGATGTTGGTTTGCAGCAGGTCGGCCTCCAGTTCACGGAACAACGAGGTGCGCGACGAACGCAGCGTCGGCTCCAGGTAGTTTTCCGGGTAGAGGAACACCCGGCGGTTGGCTTCCCACATACGGTAAGTGGTCAGCCATTCCCACCACACCGGGGGAATCGGCAACTGCGCGATGCCCGGCTCGATATTGGCCCGCACACGGTTCAGGTACATCTGTACCGAGGCCAGTGCCAGTACCACTTCGGAGGTCTGGTTGGTGCCGCCCATCTGCACGTCCAACAGCAAATAGCCCGACAAGTCATCGACCGAAACCAGCTGCGGCTGGCTGACCTGGTAGTACCACAACAGGCTGGGCACCAGCACATCACGGCGGGCTTCCAGCAGCCGCGCGTCGATGGCGGCGCCGACGTCGGCCCACGCACCACGCAGGCGCGCCGCCGCCGCACCGGCAACCGAGTTGCCCAGTTGCTGCCAGGCTTGCCAATGGCGGCTGCCATCCGCACCGCTCAACCCCCACTGCCGGCTGTCCAGCAGGGCCTGATAGGCAGTGGCCCCGAAACCGCCACGGCGCAGCAAGGAAAAGATCGTGGCCAGCCGCTGTAAACCGCGCGTGCTGTCGTACAACAGATCGCTGGTTTCCAACGCGGCCAGCACGCCGCACAGGTCGGCCTGCGACCATCCCGTCAAGACACACAGCGCTGCGGCTTTGGGCCCAGTGCTGCAGGCACTGTCCACCGGCATCGACAGGTAGGCAAGGTAACTGCCATCGCTCAATCCCAGCGCCTGGCGACTTTGCGTATAGGTGCCCATGGCCTGCAGGCTCTCAAGGCTGAACAGCGCCGCCGGGGCCACCCCGAAGACAGCCGGCAGCGCCAACATGGCCTGCAACACCGGCGCGTCCAACACCAGTGCCTGACTGGCCAGCAACATCCGCGCGGTATCGAGCAAGGCCTGGCTGCTGGCCTGCCAGGTCGCGTCACCGTCGGCGCTCGGAGTCAGCAGGCAGGTGATCCAGGCCGTCCGGCCCGGCTGAGCCGACACCAGGGCGCCACATGCGGCGATCAGCCCTTCACTCACCCCCGCCAGTGTGGCCAGCCCGCTGTCGAGCACTTGCGCCTGGCTGCGGTGCAAGCGATTGAGGGTCTGTGCCAGCACGCGGGCCTGTTCCGGGCTCAGGCTCAAGGGCGCCAACGCCGCCTCGCTGACCGCCTGGGGCACCAGGGCACACGGCGTATCCGCCGCGTTGGGCACATGCCGGTGGTACGCCGCCCGGACGTCCACTACCAGCGGCGGCGTCAGGATCATGATGCGCTCGTACAGCGTCAGCGCCTCCTCTTCACTGACCGTGTTGCCCATCAGCGCGGCCGGCGTGAACAGGCTGCCCTGGGCCTGGGTCCAGATCGACAACAGTGCGGCATGGCCCAGGATGCTGGCGGCGTCAGCCAGTAGCGGGGCTTCGGGATCAAGGTAGGCGCTCACCTGGGCCACGCTCAGGTGACTTTGCGCCAGCCAGTTCGGCACCAGCAACCAGCGGGCCAGGGCCTGGGGCGGTATGGGTTGGGTCAGGTTGACCTGGACCCAGGCCGCTGTGGCCTGCAAGTCGTCGATGGGCAGTTCCATGGCGCGCGCCAGTGCGCTCAGGCGGTACAGGCTGGAGAGGTTGGCGACGGTGAGCAACACCTCGGTGTCGTCGGGAAAGGCCAGGCTCGCCAGGGTTTGCAGATCGTCCGCAGTCACCCCCAGGCCGGCACGCAACCGCGCCACATCAAAGCCGGTGTTGGTGGTCAGCCCGGCCTTGATGTCCCACGTGGCGACGTCATCGGTGTACAACGGATTACCGGGGTCTCGCGGATGATAGACGCGACCATCCGCCCCCAGCACCACCGGGTTGTTCCACACCTGATCGAACAATGAAGGCGAGCCCACTGCCCCGCCCGCCCCCGTGGTCGGCATGCTCGCCCACAACGCCGAAGCCTGGGCCCACGACCATTCCAGGCTCTGCACCACGCCCCGGGCCATGGCCAGGCTGGCAAGGCTGGCATCATCCAGCAAAACCAGGCCAAGACTGCCCAGGGCGTAGCCGAGGTCGGTGAACCCCAGGCCACTCCAGCGCGCCAAGCGGATATAGCGATTCAGCGCATCCAGGGTGGCTGGCGTCAGGTTGGTCAGGGTGTCAGGGCCTGTATCACCCAACTGAATCTGCACAGACTGCCCCGCCGGCAGCGAGCGGTTGAACCACAACCCATGGGCCAGGCCGGCCGCCAGTTCCGGGGCGGTCAAGCCCTGGCGAGTCAGTTCGGCCACCGCCGCACGGGGCAACCCTGAATGCCGGGAAAACACCGCGAGCTGCGACAGGCTGGCCAGTGGATCTTTGGCGCGCAATCCCCACGCGGCTTTCAACGCCGCCTCAGTCGTCAGCGGCGTACCGATAAACGCCGCCTGCTCCAGCGACAGCACCAGCACCGCCAGCGCCAGGGCATGGGGGTCTGCGGCGGAAAAATCCGTGGTCGTGCCGTACAACATCGCCAGGCTCAAGTCCAACGCCTGCAAGGTCAAGTCAACCTGCATCCGATGCGGGTTGAACGGTGCTTCAAACGGGTAAGTGGTGGTGGCGAGGTACCAGGCGATGTCAGCCTGTTTCGACTCCACCGCCAATTTAACGGTCAATACCCGATTGGCAATCTCCAGATAGGGCACCAGGTCGTTGGTGGTCGCGCAGCTAAGGGGCAAGGTGAACAGGTCCTGGCGCCGTACCGCCAGTTGGTAGGCCGCAGGAATGCTGGTTTTGTTGACCTGACTGACATAGGCATCGGTGATGCGCATGATGTCGACGTAGTAGGCCGCTGGCCCGAAAATCGACTTGCAGTCTTCACAGGTACAGAAGTTCTGGTTGCCGAACATGGCCGCGTAGCTGGGCAAGGCTTGTAGCTCTGCCAGGGTGTCTTCGGTGAGGGTACTGGCACGCGTCAGTACGGCCGCCGACTGCGGCCGCGCGGCCAGCACATTCGCCCAGACATGGCTGACCTGGTGTTTGATATGGGCGGCACGTGCATGCAGTTGCTCGGCATACCCCGCCTCCAGATGGGGTGACACACGGGCAATGAACAACGCTTGTGGGACTGCTGCGATCTGATGAGCACTGTGAAAACCCAACGCCACCAGTTGCCGTGCCGCGCTCTCGCTGCCGCTCAAGCGCAACAAGCGTTGAAAAGCCCGCACAACCTGTTCGGCCTTGGACGTACGCGCCTTGGCGCCACCGAGTCGGCGGCTGGCCCGGGCACTGTCCTGGGCGATGAAATCAAACGAAGCCAGGTCAAAATCCGGGTGCCTGGCATAGAACGCCTGCAATGCGCTGTCGGTGATCTTCATGATCGTCCTTGTTCCTTGGCACGACCTCGGCGGGCCGTGCGGCGTGGCATAAATCCCTTTGACGCAGTGCGACAGTCCAGAAACAACCCAAAGAACGGCCCTGCCGGCGCACGCGCCAGCGACGTTAAAAACCTCACTTTATTCAAAGAGTTAACTACAAAAGACAAAACTGACGAGGCCACTTCGAAGGTGGGCAGCCAGCCCGCGCCGCCTCGTTTTCACATCTAGGTACGAGACTAGCCGAAGAATTTTCGCTGCACGTTCTATCGATAGATTAAAAGGCTATCAATGCGCGAATGACTAAGAATGCCGCGCAATCACGCACCACAGACAACCACCGGGAACTTGTAAAAAAAACCAATAATGCATAGCGTAGCGCCCCCTCCTCGGCGCCCGGTGCGCTCGACGTCTCGTGCAAGTAGAACGGAAAACCCGATGGCCATTCGTACCCACGCCTCCCTGCTCAACCTGGGCCTGCACAGTGTCGGCCTGTTGCTCAGTGGTGGCTTCGCGGCTGCCCACGCCGCCGACCTCGAACTGAGCCCTGTCACGGTCCAGGGTGAACAACCCGGCAGCTACGGCGCCGATACCGCCTCAGTCGGCGGTTTCAATGAAGCACCGCTGCTGGACACCCCCGCCTCGATCACCGTGCTCAATGCCGCCCGGATCAAGGACCAGCAAGCGCGCCTGCTCAGCGAACTGCTGCGCAACGACGCCTCGGTGGGCGACAGCTATGCGCCCATCGGCTACTACGAAAACTTTGTGGTGCGCGGCTTCTCGCTGAATGCGGCGAGCAGCTACAAGATCAACGGGCGCACCATCACCGGCGAGCAGAACGTCGCCCTGGAAAACAAGCAACAGGTGGAAGTGCTCAAGGGCCTTGCCGGTTTGCAGAGCGGGATTTCCGAGCCCAGCGGCGTAATCAACTACGTGACCAAGCGCCCGGAAGACGTGCGTTCGGTGACGGTGGCCACCGATGACCGTGGCAGCGGCTATATCGCCACCGACGTCGGCGGCTGGTTTGGCAGCGAAAAACAGTTCGGCCTGCGCGCCAACGTCGCCCATGAAGATTTGAACTCCTACGTCGAACACGCCAACGGCCAGCGCGATTTCCTGTCCCTGGCCTTCGACTGGAACATCAGCCCCGACGCCGTGCTGCAACTGGACGCCGAATACCAGGACAAGCAACAACGCTCGGTGCCGGGTTATCAGTTGCTGGGCGGCACCGAGGTGCCCCACGATGCGTCGCCGAAGAAGCTGCTGGGGCATCAGAGTGGGTCCAAGCAGGTGGGAATTGAATCGCTGAACCTCAACGGCAAGTTTGAATACCGTTTCAGCGACCAGTGGAAAGGCAGCGTGAGTGCGGCGCGCAGCAAGGTGGTGATTGACGATTACAGTTCGTTTGCCTGGGGCTGCTATGGCGCTTCCAGTTGCACAGCGAAAGTACCGAACTACTTCAGCCCCGAAGGCGACTACGACGTCTACGACTACCGCAGCCCTGACGACACCCGCCGCGATGACGAAGTGCAGGCGGCCATGACCGGGCTGTTCGACACCGGCGGCCTGGGCCATGAGCTGACCTTCGGCACCAGCGCCTTCCGCCGGGTGATCGACAAGCGCAAGTCGGTCAACGAATACATCGGCACCACCAATATCGATGTTGATGCACCCACCTTCCCGCCCACCGACAAACCCTTGAACGACAGCCACCGTAACCTGGACAGCCGCCAGTACGGCCTGTTCGTCACCGACCGCATTCGGTTCAACGAGCAATGGCAAACCATCCTCGGTGGCCGTGAAGTGCGCCTGGATGAAAAAGCGTTCGACGGTATCACTGGCAACCAGACACGCCACACCCAGCAATACGTGTTCCTGCCCCAGGCGTCGTTGATCTACAAACCGGTGGAAAACATCTCGCTGTACACCAGCTACAGCAAAGGCCTGTCCCTGGGTGGCACCGCGCCGTGGTTCGCCACCAATGCCGACGACACCCTCGCCCCCACCACCTCCCGCCAGATCGAAGCCGGGGTGAAATACGACTGGCGCCGCATCAGCTTTGCCGCCGCCGTGTTCCAGACCCGCCAGGCGTACCAATACGCCAAGCCGGACGACGCGGGTGATTTCACCTACGTGCAACAAGGCGAGCAAAAGAACACCGGCCTGGAACTGTCAGCTAATGGCTGGGCCACCGAACGCTTGCAGATCGCAACCAGTGTCGCGGCGATTCGCGCACGGGTCAGCGGCAGTGGCACCCCGCAATACGAGGGCCACCAGGCGATCAACGTGCCCAAACTGCGCGCCAGTGTGTATGCGGACTATGCGTTGCCGTGGATCAACGGGTTGGCGGTGCTGGGCGGCGTGCAATACAGCGCGAAGAAATCGGCCAATCGCGACGGCACCGTTGAGGTTGGGGATTACGCGGTGGTGAATGTGGGCAGCCGCTATACGACCAAGGTGGACGGTTATGAAACGGTGTTTCGCCTGAGCGTCGACAACCTGTTCGACAAGCGCTACTGGCGCGACGCGGGCGAGTACATGGGCGATGACTATCTGTTCCAGGGCGCGCCGCTGACGGCGCGCCTGAGTGCCTCGGTTAACTTCTAAATATTCGAAATTTCATACGGGCTTGTGGCATTCGTCATCTGAAACAACTCGGCAAACAGTAACAAGCGCTGCCATGCAGCGCACTTGCCAAATAAAAGGCGTTGCAAGCCCGCCACCAAGAAACAAACCAAAACACTTACCCCCTCGCCCCACACTTAACCATCGTTATACTCAAAACCACTCTTGAGAGCACTTCCCAGCTTAACAACTCGACATCAATGCGGGAGTAACGATGATTAGACAACATTGGCCCACCACTCACCCTGCGCAACTCTATCGCCCCGAACATCACCAAAATACATTCAATACAAATACCCCGCCCGGCAAAAAAGACACCTCCATTAAAAATGAGATATTCGACAACACAAAACAACCCAGCCATCTGGATCGAATAGATACGTCACTTGCCAAGGCCTCGGCAGCCGGAATTGATATATCGAAAACAAACCTTCCTGCCGGAATCGTCACACACCCCGACCTGGTGCATTCATTTACATTCAACGCCGACACCAACACATGGAGCATTGGCGGCAAGAATGTCAGTTATCTATCACCGTTCAAGGTGGGCGCTGCAATTCCAAGCGATCAACCGCCCTTGACATTTTTTTCATTAACACATGAGAACTGGGTACCCCATGTCAGCCTGCCGGCGAACGCCGCCCATGACGACGTTATCATCTTCAGCTCATCGGCCAACAAGCGCGTGACAATCACAAGTAAGGATCTACACCCGGTAACGTCGCAAGTTGTGGGTAAAAACGAAAAACTGGTTTTCCGCTATTCTGCTCCGGAGCGTCGCTGGAAAGCCGAAAACGTCGAAAACGTCGAAAACAAAACCAAACCGCCAGTGCCGCCTGAGAAGTCCGTGGTCCAGCCGCCCCGCATAACCGACCGCAAGGATGTACAGCGAGTAGTAACCAACGGTCCCAAGACAGTCGTCGCACTGACTGATACAAACACGCCAGCGCACCTTCAGTTGCCCAAACAGGCGAATAATCGTGATCGTATTACTGTAACGTCAAGTGCCAGGACGCCAGTATCTATCGACGCCGAAAACATCAATAACCCGGGGGCAATGAAGCTGGCATCAGGACAGTCCTACGATTTCATGTATTTCGACAAGAATAAAAAATGGGAACTACTCAGCGGCCCGCGCACGTATTATTCAGCCGCCCGACTGAATAACGGCAACGTGCCCGACCTGACCACACCTAAAACATTTATCGACATAAACTCAAAGGACTGGCAAAGCACAATCAATCTTCCAAGCGGTGCAATAAATGGCAGCAGAATAATCATCCAGTCCAAGTCGGAACTTGCCGGCACCATCAACTACGGCACGGCCAAGGAAACGCTCAAGCCTGGCGAGACGATTTCCTTTAAAGTCAACGAGCAGGGTCAGTGGACCCGGGACACCGTAACAATCGACCTGTTACTACTTTACAGTGACAAGGCGCGCAAACGATTGGGCGGTGAAGGTATGCACACTCGGCTGACTGAAGGGCTAAAACTGACCAATGAAGCACTTGAAAACTCGGGCGCCAACTTCAGATTCCGCAGTACGGCGATGAAAGAGATACCGGCCAAGTCACATTGGCAATACCTGAAAGACCCCATCAATGATCTGCGATCTGACCAGACGGTTAAATCCATGCGAGATAACTTAAAGGCTGACGGAATATATTACGAAGGCACGGAAATCGGCGGTGGCTTGGGCTACGTCGGGCCCGTTAACGATTTCACCCTGTCGGTAGGCTCCATCGACGCACCTACGACCGTGATGCGGCATGAACTGGGGCATAACATGGGTGTACAGCATGGCGGGGAAAGCCGCTCGTACAATCAAGGCTACTCGAAATTCCGGACCGTTATGGGCGGCAACGACATCCCCTTTTACTCGACCCCCCACCGATACACGCCTGACGGTCAACCGCTGGGCATAGACAACGAAATTGATGCCGTCCGCACGATGAACCAGCTCTCCGCCCGGGTCGCGGGTTTGCGCTGAATACCTGCCCCTTGCCATCACCTCGATCTGCATCGGCGCCACTGCGTTGGCGGACGCATGCGGGGTCGCAACTTACCTAACCGGTAAAACCAGGACCCCGCAGCCTTCCGGCAAAACGCTTATTTCGGCATCTTGCGGAAACCCACCGCCAGGCGGTTCCAGCTGTTGATGGTGGCGATGGCCACGCTCAGGTCGATCTGTTCCTTGGCGCTGAAGTGCTCGGCCAGGGCGTTGAAATCTTCATCCGGGGCGTGGGTGTGGCTTATCAGAGTCAGGCTTTCGGCCCAGGCCAGTGCCGCACGTTCACGCGGGGTGAAGAACGGCGTTTCGCGCCAGGCCGACACGGTGTACAGGCGGCGTTCGGTTTCACCGCCCTTGCGGGCATCGGCGGTGTGCATGTCGAGGCAGAACGCGCAGCCGTTGATCTGCGACACACGCAGGCGCACCAACTCCAGCAGCGGCAGCTCGATGGACAGTTTGCCGACGGCATTTTCCAGGGCCATCATGGCTTTCATCGCGTCTGGGGAGGCGGTGTAGAAATCAGTACGGGTTTGCATGGTGGAACTCCAGAACGGTGGGGATTGGTGGCTAGATTAGTCACCGCACCGCTCGGGAGGAATATCCAATTCTGGCTAAGAACAGGTGACCAATCGCGCTACAGGCCGCGCTTGCGCAACCACTGCAAAAAGCCCTTCTTCACCGGAACCACCGGTGCCTCCTGAGTCAACACTTGCGCCGCATGCAGGCGGAAATCCAGCAGCGACTTCATCGCCTCGCCAATATCATGCCGCGCGTCCAGGCACGGCTTGAGGTATTCCTTTTCAATGCGGTACAGGGTGCAAAAGGTCTTCGCCGAAAAGTCCGCCAGCGCCGCCTTGTCAGAGAGGATGCCCGCCTCGCCAATCACCTCGCCAGGCCCCATGCGCCCGGCTTCGAACGTGTGGCCATCTTTGATTAGCATCACCGAGACCACGCCTGTCTCGACGATAAACAAATGATCGCTGACCTCCCCCGCCGGCAAGATCATCTCGCCGCTGCGGTAGGTGTGCAGGGTCATGTTCTGGCTGAAGGTCTCTTTCTCATCCTGGCGCAAGGTGGAGAAAATCGGCGAGCGCTCCAGCAGGGCGCGGGCGGCGGACATCGCCGAGGGCGTGCTGCCTTCGGTGGCCGACAACAGGCTCACACCCGCCGCTTGCAGGTGGCGGAAGGCCAGATCGTAAAGCTGGTTGCGCACTTCACGCTTGAGGGCCATGGCCGGGACAAAGCCGCTGATCTCGTATTCCACGCCGCCACTGGCGCTGCTCTTGAACGCCACGCTGGGCGCCGGTGTGACCAGCAGCGGCCGGCAACCCTGCATCGCCCGCTCCAGTGCCTCGATGACGATCTGCGGGCGCGCATAGGGGCTGACTTGCAGGCTGACCGCCAGGCCGAACATATCCGCCGGGCGCGAGAAATTGATGATCTTGGCCTTGGCCGCCAGCGAGTTGGGGATCACCGCCATGCTGCCCTGGGAGGTTTGCAGGCGCGTGGCGCGCCAGTCGATATCGGTGACCCGGCCTTCGGTGCCGTCGATGGAGATCCAGTCATCCAGCTGGTACGGCTTGGTGGTGTTGAGCACGATCCCCGAGAACACATCGCTCAAGGTGCTTTGCAACGCCAGGCCGACAATGATCGCCACCGCGCCCGACGTCGCCAGCACGCCCTTGACCGGCAGGTCGAGCACGTAGGCCAGGGCGGCGATGATCGCAATCAGGAAAATCACCGCGCCAAGCAAATCCTGCAACAACCGCCCGGTGTGGCCGACGCGCTGCATCATCACCGCACCGAGCAACACCGTCAGCGTACGCGCCGCGAACAGCCACCAGCCGATCTGCAAGGCCGTGGCGGCCAGGTGCAAGGCAGTGTTGTCGGCATACGGCGCGACTTGCATGGGGTTCATGCCATCGTTGAACAGCACGGCGCTGAACACTGCGAAGATCAACAGGCGCGCGGCGAGCTTCCAGTTGGCGAGGTTGACGGAGATCAGGCGCCAGACGGCGATGTCGATGAAAATCAGCGCCAGGGCGCAGAACATCGGGTGATCGGAGATAAATGACGGCATCCAGGCGACTCCAGGGCGAATGGCGTGAAGATCGCATGAAATGGCAACGCAGGAAAACGAAATGTGGGAGCTGGCTTGTGTGGGAGCGGGCTTGCTCGCGAATGCGGTGGGCCAGTCAAAGATGCTCTGACTGA
>NZ_JANLGL010000006.1:0-68303 GCF_024655625.1 Pseudomonas sp. 18.1.10 | reverse complement strand
AGCCAATGAACCTGGCACTGACACACCGCCTTCGCGAGCAAGCCCGCTCCCACATTCTCCGCGCCGCCAGGTGGCATGTCTGGCCTAGTGCCCACCTCTTGGCCTAGACTGATCCGCATCTGCTGTCCCCCCGCTTTTGCTTTTAAGGCCTCTTGCATGTCCGATCCTCGCTACCAGATCGACGTCAGCGTCGTCACCCGCTTCCTGGCGGACCAATCGCAACCCGAACACAACCGCTTCGCCTTTGCCTACACCATCACGGTGAAAAACAACGGGCTGGTGCCGGCCAAGCTGCTGTCGCGCCACTGGGTGATTACCGACGGCGACGGCCAGGTCGAGGAAGTGCGCGGCGCAGGCGTGGTTGGCCAGCAGCCGTTGATTGATTGCGGAGCCAGCCACACCTACAGCAGCGGCACGGTGATGACCTCCAAGGTCGGCACCATGCAAGGCTCGTATCAGATGAAAGCCACCGACGGCCAGTTGTTCGACGCCGTCATCGCACCCTTCCGCCTCGCCGTGCCGGGAGCCCTGCACTGATGGCGACGTACGCGGTCGGCGACCTGCAAGGCTGCCTGGAACCCCTCAAGTGCCTGCTTGAACGCGTGTCCTTCGATCCAACCCGCGACCGCCTGTGGCTGGTCGGCGATCTGGTCAACCGCGGCCCGCAATCCCTCGAAACCTTGCGCTACTTATATAGCCTGCGCGACTCACTGGTGTGCGTCCTGGGCAACCACGACCTGCACCTGCTGGCGGCCGCCAATAACATCGAGCGTCTGAAAAAGGGCGACACCCTGCGGGAAATCCTCGAAGCGCCGGACAGCGCCGCCTTGCTCGACTGGCTGCGCCACCAGAAGATCATGCACTACGACGAGGTCCGCAATATGGCCCTGGTGCATGCTGGCATCCCGCCGCAGTGGACGCTGAAGAAAGCCCTCAAGTGCGCCGCCGAAGTCGAAAGCGTATTGGCTGATGACAACCTGTACACCACCTACCTCGACGGCATGTACGGCAACGAGCCAGTGAAGTGGGACAACGACCTCAAGGGTGTCACGCGCCTGCGGGTCATCACCAACTACTTCACCCGCATGCGTTTCTGCACCGCCGAAGGCAAGCTGGACCTCAAGAGCAAGGAAGGCGCCGACACCGCGCTGCCCGGCTACAAACCCTGGTTCGCCCACAAAGACCGCAAGACCCGTGACACAAAGATCATCTTTGGCCACTGGGCCGCCCTCGAAGGCAAGTGCACTGAGCCCGACGTGTTCGCCCTCGACACCGGTTGCGTGTGGGGCGGCGCCATGACCCTGATGAACATCGACACCGGCGAGCGCCACAGTTGCCAGTGCGAATCCCCCCTTTCCGTTACCCTGCCGGCCGCCAAGCCCTAGGAGCCCCCATGAGCGAATTCAAACGCATCTCCCCCGAACAAGCCCAGGCCCTGCGCGAGACAGGCGCCGTGGTCGTCGACATCCGCGATCAGCCTACCTACGTGGCGGCTCACATCACTGGCGCCCAACACCTGGACAACGTCAACATCGCCGACTTCATCCGCGCAGCCGACCTTGATGCGCCGGTGATCGTGGCCTGCTACCACGGCAATTCCAGCCAGAGCGCGGCGGCCTACCTGGTCAGCCAGGGTTTCTCCGACGTCTATAGCCTGGACGGTGGCTTTGAGCTGTGGCGTACGACGTTTCCTGCGGAAATTGCCTCAGGCGATTCGCAATAATTTTTTTCAAACCCCGCTACCCCGCGTGACGCTTGGCCTCGCGCCGTTTCTGACGAACGGCGCAGCCAAACTAATTACGCATCGCGCCTTGACCTCCCCGATTCCGAACTATCCTTAAGCGCAGGCCATCCGAATCAGGGGAGAGCCGGTACACCGGCGTGCGGGTCATCGGTAGCGTTTCAGGGTGTTCTGGGGGGAAAACGGCCATTGGCGATCGTCAATGACTGCCAGCATCGACTGATTGATCCGGCGTCGGCTCCACGTATCGAGCGAGGTGACGACGTCATGAGTATTTTTAGCCACTTCCAACAACGCTTCGAGTCCACACAGCAAGAAGAACTCACGCTGCAGGAGTATCTTGAGCTGTGCAAAAAGGACCGCAGTACCTATGCGTCTGCCGCCGAACGCCTGCTGCTGGCGATTGGCGAGCCGGAGCTGGTAGACACCTCCAACAACTCGCGCCTGTCGCGAATTTTTTCCAACAAGGTGATCCGTCGCTATCCGGCCTTTGAAGACTTCCATGGCATGGAAGAATGCATCGACCAGATCGTCTCCTACTTCCGCCATGCCGCCCAAGGCCTGGAAGAGAAGAAACAGATCCTCTACCTGCTCGGCCCCGTCGGCGGCGGTAAATCGTCCCTGGCCGAAAAGCTCAAACAACTGATCGAGAAAGTGCCCTTCTACGCCATCAAGGGCTCGCCGGTCTTCGAGTCGCCCCTGGGCCTGTTCAACGCCACCGAAGATGGCGCGATCCTCGAAGAAGACTTCGGCATCCCACGTCGCTACCTCAACACCATCATGTCGCCCTGGGCCACCAAGCGCCTGGCCGAGTTCGGCGGTGACATCAGCCAGTTCCGCGTGGTCAAGCTCTACCCCTCGATCCTCAACCAGATCGGCGTGGCCAAGACCGAACCGGGCGACGAAAACAACCAGGACATTTCGGCGCTGGTGGGCAAGGTCGATATCCGCAAGCTCGAAGAATTCCCGCAGAACGACGCCGATGCCTACAGCTACTCGGGCGCACTGTGCCGGGCCAACCAGGGCCTGATGGAGTTCGTGGAGATGTTCAAGGCACCGATCAAGGTGCTGCACCCACTGTTGACCGCCACCCAGGAAGGCAACTACAACAGTACCGAAGGCCTGGGGGCGATTCCGTTCACCGGGATCCTGCTGGCCCACTCCAACGAATCGGAGTGGCACACCTTCCGCAACAACAAGAACAACGAAGCCTTCATCGACCGGATCTATATCGTCAAGGTGCCGTACTGCCTGCGGGTCAGCGATGAAATCAAGATCTACGACAAGCTGCTGTTCAACAGCTCCCTGGCCAAGGCGCACTGCGCACCCGACACCCTGAAGATGCTCGCCCAGTTCACCGTGCTGTCGCGCCTCAAGGAGCCGGAAAACTCGAACATCTACTCGAAGATGCGCGTGTACGACGGCGAAAACCTCAAGGACACCGACCCCAAGGCCAAGTCGATCCAGGAGTACCGCGACACGGCCGGCGTCGACGAGGGCATGAACGGCCTGTCCACGCGGTTTGCGTTCAAGATCCTGTCCAAGGTCTTCAACTTCGACCCCCACGAGATCGCCGCCAACCCGGTGCACCTGCTCTACGTGCTGGAGCAGCAGATCGAACAGGAGCAATTCCAGGCCGAGACCCGCGAACGCTACCTGCGCTTCCTCAAGGAGTACCTGGCGCCGCGCTACATCGAATTTATCGGCAAGGAAATCCAGACCGCGTACCTGGAGTCCTACAGCGAGTACGGCCAGAACATCTTCGACCGCTACGTGCTGTACGCCGACTTCTGGATCCAGGACCAGGAATACCGCGACCCGGAAACCGGCGAGATTCTCAACCGCGTAGCCCTCAACGAGGAACTGGAGAAAATCGAGAAACCGGCCGGTATCAGCAACCCGAAAGATTTCCGCAACGAAATCGTCAACTTCGTGCTGCGTGCCCGCGCCAACAACAACGGCAAGAACCCCACCTGGCTCAGCTACGAGAAGCTGCGGGTGGTCATCGAGAAGAAAATGTTCTCCAACACCGAGGATCTGCTGCCGGTCATCAGCTTCAACGCCAAGGCCAGCAAGGAGGACCAGCAAAAACACAACGACTTCGTCACACGCATGGTCGAACGCGGCTACACCGACAAACAGGTACGGCTGCTCTCCGAGTGGTACCTGCGGGTGCGCAAATCGCAGTAAGGCAGCGACGCGCGTGCAGTGCCAGGCCTTTGGCCTGGCAACTGACCGCCTGTCCTTAAGCTTCCAGCTCGCAGTTTGAAGCTTGTAACGTGAAGCTGCCCGGAGGGCTCCCCATGAGCTATGTGATCGACCGACGCCTCAATGGCAAGAACAAGAGCACGGTAAACCGCCAGCGTTTCCTGCGGCGTTACCGTGACCACATCAAAAAGGCCGTGGAAGAGGCCGTCAGCCGCCGCTCCATTACCGACATGGAACATGGCGAACAAATCAGCATTCCCGGACGGGACATCGACGAACCGGTGCTGCACCACGGCCGTGGCGGCAAACAGACGGTGGTGCACCCGGGCAACAAGGAATTCACCACCGGCGAGCATATCCAGCGCCCCCAAGGCGGTGGCGGTGGCAAGGGCCCGGGCAAGGCCGGCAACTCCGGCGAGGGCATGGATGAGTTCGTGTTCCAGATCACCCAGGAGGAATTCCTCGAATTCATGTTCGAAGACCTGGAACTGCCCAACCTGGTCAAGCGCAACCTCACCGGCACCGACACCTTCAAGACCGTGCGCGCGGGGATCAGCAACGAGGGCAACCCGTCGCGCATCAACATCATCCGCACCCTGCGCTCGGCCCATGCGCGGCGTATCGCCCTGTCCGGCAGCAGCCGCGCCAAATTGAAGGAAGCGAAGGAAGAGCTGGCTCGACTGAAACGTGAAGAACCGGACAACTTCGGCGATATCCAGGACATCGAGGCGGAAATCGAGAAACTCAGTGCACGCATCCACCGCGTGCCGTTCCTCGACACCTTCGACCTGAAATACAACCTGCTGGTCAAGCAGCCCAACCCCAGCTCCAAGGCAGTGATGTTCTGCCTGATGGACGTGTCCGGCTCCATGACCCAGGCCACCAAGGACATCGCCAAGCGTTTCTTTATCCTGCTGTACCTGTTCCTGAAGCGGAACTACGACAAGATCGACGTGGTGTTCATCCGCCATCACACCAGCGCCCGGGAAGTGGACGAAGAGGAGTTCTTCTACTCACGGGAAACCGGCGGCACCATCGTCTCCAGTGCGCTGAAACTGATGCAGGAGATCATGGCCGAACGCTACCCGGCCAACGAGTGGAACATCTACGCCGCCCAAGCCTCGGACGGTGACAACTGGAACGATGACTCGCCCATCTGCCGCGACATCCTGATAAACCAGATCATGCCGTTCGTGCAGTACTACACTTACGTTGAAATCACCCCCCGTGAGCACCAGGCCCTGTGGTTCGAATACGAGCGCATCGGCGAAGCCTTTGCCGACACGTTCGCCCAGCAGCAACTGGTCTCGGCCGGCGATATCTACCCGGTCTTCCGTGAACTCTTCCAGCGCAGGTTAGTGACATGACCGCCAAAAAAGAGCAAAGACGCCAACCGATTTCCACGGGTTCCGAGTGGACCTTTGAACTGATCCAGGCCTATGACCGGGAAATCAGCCGCATCGCGGCGGGTTATGCCCTGGACACCTACCCCAACCAGATCGAAGTCATCACCGCCGAGCAGATGATGGATGCCTATGCCTCGGTCGGCATGCCCCTGGGCTATCACCATTGGTCCTACGGCAAACACTTCCTCAGCACCGAGAAGTCCTACAGCCGGGGCCAGATGGGCCTGGCCTACGAGATCGTCATCAACTCGGACCCGTGCATCGCCTATCTGATGGAAGAAAACACCATCTGCATGCAGGCGCTGGTGGTGGCCCATGCCTGCTACGGGCACAACAGCTTCTTCAAGGGCAACTACCTGTTCCGCACCTGGACCGACGCCAGCTCGATCATCGACTACCTGGTGTTCGCCAAGCAGTACATCATGCAGTGTGAGGAACGCCATGGCATCGACGCCGTGGAGGACCTGCTCGACTCCTGCCATGCGCTGATGAACTACGGCGTGGACCGCTACAAACGCCCGTACCCGATTTCCGCCGAGGAAGAACGCCTGCGCCAGAAGGAGCGCGAGGAGCACCTGCAAAAGCAGATCAACGACCTGTGGCGCACCATTCCGAAAAAGACCGGCAAGAACAGCGACAAGGACAATGCACGCTTCCCCGCCGAACCTCAGGAAAACATCCTGTATTTCCTGGAAAAACACGCCCCGCTGCTGGAGCCATGGCAGCGGGAAATCGTGCGCATTGTGCGCAAGATCGCCCAGTACTTTTATCCACAGCGCCAAACCCAGGTGATGAACGAAGGCTGGGCGACGTTCTGGCACTACACGCTGATGAACGACCTGTATGACGAAGGCCTGGTCACCGACGGCTTCATGATGGAGTTCCTCACTTCCCACACCAGCGTGGTATTCCAACCCGGCTTCGACAGCCCGTACTACAGCGGCATCAACCCCTACGCCCTGGGTTTTGCCATGTACCGTGACATCCGGCGCATGTGTGAGCACCCCACCGAAGAAGACCGCCGCTGGTTTCCGGAAATCGCCGGTACCGACTGGCTGTCCACGATCAAGTTCGCCATGAGCAGCTTCAAGGATGAGAGTTTCATCCTGCAATATTTGTCGCCCCAAGTGATTCGCGACCTCAAGCTGTTCAGCATCCTCGATGACGACCTCAAGGATGACCTGGTGGTACCCGCCATCCATGACGAGCCCGGCTACCGCACCATCCGCGAAACCCTGGCGGCGCAATACAACCTGGGTAACCGCGAGCCCAACGTGCAGATCTACAGCATCGACGTGCGCGGCGACCGCTCGCTGACCCTGCGTCACCAGCAACACGACCGCAAGCCCCTGGGCGAATCCACCGAGGAAGTGCTCAAGCACCTGCATCGGCTTTGGGGCTTCGACATCCACCTGGAAACCCTGCAGGGCGATCAGGTGATGAAAACCCACCATGTACCACCGCGCACCGATCACAACGACAATGACTACGGCCGCCTGGACCTGGCCGTCGTTCACCTCTGAAACAGCAAAGCCTCCATTGGCCAGGCACAGGCGTTATCCTGTGGGGCTAATGGAGGCTTTTTCATGAAAATCTACAAAGTCGGCGGCGCGGTACGCGATCGCCTGCTGGGCATCCCGGTCACCGACATTGACCGTGTGGTGGTGGGCGCCACGGCCGAAGAGATGCTTGCCTTGGGCTATAAGCCGGTGGGCTCGGACTTCCCGGTGTTCCTCGACCCGAAAAATGGCGACGAGTACGCCCTTGCCCGCACCGAACGCAAGAGCGGCCGGGGTTACGGCGGCTTTGTGTTCCACGCCAGCCCTGACGTCACGCTGGAAGAAGACCTGATCCGCCGCGACCTGACTATCAATGCCATGGCAGAAGACGACGATGGCAATGTGACGGATCCGTACGGCGGCCAGCGTGATCTCGAAGCGCGTATTCTGCGTCACGTTTCCCCCGCTTTCGCCGAAGATCCACTGCGAGTCCTGCGTGTTGCCCGCTTCGCTGCGCGCTACGCACATCTGGGTTTCACCGTAGCACCGCCAACCCTGGAACTGATGCGCCAACTCAGCGAGTCAGGCGAACTGGAAGCCCTGACCCCGGAGCGCAGCTGGAAAGAAATTTCCCGCGCACTGATGGAAGATCAGCCCCAAGTATTCATCCAGGTCCTACGGGACTGTGATGCGCTGAAAACCTTGATGCCGGAAGTGGATGCACTCTTCGGCGTGCCGCAACCGGCGGCCCACCACCCCGAAATCGACACCGGCGTGCATACCTTGAGCGTGCTGGAACAGGCCGCCCTGCACAAACAGCCGCTGACCGTGCGCTGGGCCTGCCTGCTGCATGACCTGGGCAAAGGCCTTACGCCTGTGGATAAGTTGCCGCGGCATATTGCCCACGAACACACCGGCTTGAAGCTGGTCAAGACGGTCAACGAACGCTTCAAGGTGCCGAGGGATTGCCAGGAATTGGCGCTGCTGGTTTGCCAATATCACACCCACGGCCACCGCGCCCTGGAGCTGAAGGCCTCGACATTGCTGGAGTTGTTGCAGAGTTTTGACGTGTACCGTCGCCCGCAGCGCTTTGAAGAGTTTGTGGTCGCCTGTGAAATGGACGCCCGGGGCCGCAAGGGTTTCGAGCAACGCAGTTATCCACAGGCGGATTATTTGCGCGGCGCAGCCAAGGCTGCGCGCGAAGTGGCGGTGGCGCCATTGCTGGAGCAGGGTTTCAAAGGCCCGGAACTGGGCGAAGCGCTCAAGCGCGAACGGCTCAAGGCGCTGCAAGCCTACAAGGAACAGCACAAACTTTAATTGTGGCGAGGGAGCTTGCTCCCGCTGGGCTGCGTGGCAGCCCCAAAATCCTGGAAGCGCTGCGCACTCCTGCGGGAGCAAGCTCCCTCGCCACAGAAAGCTCAGCTCCTACAGAAGCTCATCGGGGGTGAGCTGCTGGCCCTGCCATTCAAACCCCACAGGCGCCAGCACCTGGTCGATCTGCGCATCGCGCCACAGCTCGGCCAGCGTCTTGCCCACTTCAGGGTGCACACGCTGCGGCGCCATCAACGACAGCGGCCACAGCACGAAGGCGTTCTTGAGGATTTCTGCACGCGGCAGGATCAAGCCATCGAAATTGCCCACCAGGTCGCCGTATAGCAACACGTCGATGTCCAGCGGCAGGCCCTTGCGATCCGGCGCATAACGGCCATTGTCGGCCTCGATGAATTTCAAACGGCGATCCAGTTCCATCAACGGCAGGTCGGTATAGGCCGACACCACCAGATTGAAGAACGGACCACTCTTGATCCCCACCGGCTGGCTTTCGAACACCGCCGAGCAGCGGATATCCGTCAAAAAGCCCGCCAGCGCGTCAAGGCCGGCGCACAGATGGGTCTCGCGCTCGATATTGCTGCCAAGGCCAAGGTAAACCTGAGTTAGCGACATCCGCGCTCGATCTCCACGCCCACGCCCTTCGCGGCCGGCACAGCCCCGGGCTTGGTCAACTTGAGGTGCAGCCAGGGAATCTGGAACTCGCTCATCAACACTTCGGCCAAGCGCTCGGCGAAGGTTTCAACCAGCTGATACTGGGATTGCTCGGCAAACGCCTGGATACGTGCGGACACACTGGCGTAGTCCAAGGCCAGGGTCAGGTCGTCACCGGCCGCAGCCGGGCGGTTGTCCCAGGCAAAGCTCAGGTCCAGGCGCAGGCATTGGCGGATTCCGCGCTCCCAGTCGTAGGCCCCGATCACGGTGTCAACTTCCAGGCCTTCGATAAACACTCTGTCCAAGCACTCTTCTCCGCAGCACGACAAGGGCGCGATGCCCCGTTAGAATCAGGGCGTCCTCGCCCGGAATAGTTAGCATGTTTTGGTCACTGGCGATTCTCGCCTACCTGCTCGGCTCGCTGTCCTTCGCCATTTTGCTCAGCCGCCTGACGGGAAATCCCGACCCGCGAATGAGTGGCTCAGGCAATGCCGGCGCCACCAATATGTTGCGCCTGGCCGGCAAGAAGCTCGCCGTGCTGACGCTGCTGGGCGACCTGTGCAAGGGCCTGTTGCCCGTGCTGATCGCCAGCCTCGCCGGCCTTACCCTGCAACAGCAAGCGTGGATCGGCGTGTGCGCCGTCCTCGGCCATCTGTTTCCCCTGTACTTCCGCTTTCGCGGCGGCAAAGGTGTGGCCACGGCGGCAGGCATGCTGCTGGGGATCTACCCACCGGCGGCCTTGCTGGCCGTGATTGCCTGGCTGCTGACGTTCTACCTGACCCGCACCAGCTCGCTTGCCGCGCTGATCGCCACCCCACTGACCCTGCCGTTGCTGGCCTGGCAGGAACCGGCGGCGCTGCTGCCGATGAGCGTGCTGACACTGCTGATCGTCTGGCGCCACCGCGGCAATCTACGCGACCTGTTTGCCGGGCGCGAACGGCATTTTTAAATACCCGCGATGAGCCCGGTTCACGTGACGCGTTACAGCGGCGACAACTGCTCCATCGGCCAGCGCGCCTGCACGCTGATCGCCAGGCTTTCATGCTGCCCGGCCTGCAGGCGCTGGCAGCCGGCATAGGCGATCATCGCGCCGTTATCGGTGC
The DNA here is from genome assembly GCF_024655625.1 of Pseudomonas sp. 18.1.10. Taxonomy (NCBI): domain Bacteria; kingdom Pseudomonadati; phylum Pseudomonadota; class Gammaproteobacteria; order Pseudomonadales; family Pseudomonadaceae; genus Pseudomonas; species Pseudomonas sp. 18.1.10. The sequence goes on along the minus strand of NZ_JANLGL010000006.1, from coordinate 58,363 downwards.
AGAACTCAGGGCGCGCGTAAAACACATCCCCTTTCATGTCGCCGAGCATTTTTTCCAACGACGTGCGCAAGGCCTTGTTGGCGCTGACGCCGCCAGCGATCACCAGGCGCTTCATGCCGGCCTGCTTGAGGGCGCGCTTGCACTTGATGGTCAAAGTCTCCACCACGGCCTGCTGGAACGCCAGCGCGATGTCGCAACGGGCTTGCTCACTGTCGTCCCCGGCGCTGACGCTGTGCTGCCAGGTATTCAGCGCAGAGGTTTTCAGGCCGCTGAAGCTGAACATCAGGCCCGGGCGATCACACATCGGTCGCGGGAAGGTGTAGCGGCCGGCCACACCTTTTTCGGCGAGACGGGCGATTTCCGGGCCACCGGGATAATTGAGGCCCATCATCTTCGCGGTCTTGTCGAAGGCTTCGCCGGCAGCGTCATCCAGGGATTCGCCCAGCAGGGTGTATTGGCCGATGCCGTCCACCTGAACCAGCTGCGTGTGGCCGCCGGAAACCAACAAAGCGACGAACGGGAACTCGGGCGGTGTTTTTTCCAGCATCGGTGCCAGTAAATGGCCTTCCATGTGGTGCACGCCGAGGGCCGGAATGCCCCAGGCAAACGCCAGCGCCTGGGCGCAAGAAGCCCCAACCAGCAGGGCTCCGACCAATCCGGGGCCGGCGGTGTAGGCAATCGCGTCGATCTCGGTCGGCACGCAGCCGGCCTCGTCCAGCACCTGGCGAATCAACGGCAGCATGCGTTTGACGTGATCGCGGCTGGCAAGCTCCGGCACCACGCCGCCATAGGCGCGGTGCAGGTCGATCTGACTGAACAGTGCATCGGCCAAAAGCCCGCGTTCACTGTCGTAAAGTGCGACACCGGTTTCGTCGCAGGAGGTTTCAAGTCCCAGTACTAGCATGGGTTTGCGCCTTGTAGAGGCTGAATTCGAAGGCGCGCATAATAGTCGCCACTCCCCCTCCCGACTAGCGGTTTTCGATCAGAGGCTTTGCATTCCGGGCAATGAGGGGTTAACATCCGCAACCCTTAAAAACCGACGACCTCAGCCGCGAATTTCTTGCGACGAGAACGTTGATCCCGGTAATGAAAGAAGGTAGCTCTGGATGCCAGCCGTCAAAGTTAAAGAGAACGAACCCTTCGACGTAGCTCTGCGTCGTTTCAAGCGCTCCTGCGAAAAAGCCGGTGTACTGGCTGAAGTTCGTAGCCGCGAATTTTACGAGAAGCCAACTTCTGAGCGTAAGCGCAAGGCAGCAGCCGCTGTTAAGCGTCACGCTAAGAAAGTTCAGCGCGAACAGCGCCGCGCCGTTCGTCTGTACTAATACACAGACGTTCGTAGCAAGCTTCTGCCAAGCCCGGCCCTCAGCCGGGCTGTTGGCATTTGCGGATATCGCTTGATGCTTCACTGTTGACGCCGCACACGCGACCGAAACAACTGCTTCACACGTCAGGACTGGCTCTTCTGCCAGCGGTGCACGTCTCTTCTGACGAGTCTAACAAGGCTACTGACGAGCACACTTATCCTACAAACAGGCGATCAACCGTGTCGGCTGTGCCCGCACGAGCTTCCGAGGCCCACCGTTGGCCAAGACCGGATGCCGGGGCAACATTTCCATGCCGAAAACCTGATTGAAATTAACGTCAGTGAATGAACGGCAGATACACTTCCTGAAAGCCCAAGCAGACAGTTGATGATCGAGCCACGCTACGTGCGCCCGAGCACATCACGGGCCCTCATTTACACGCAGTGATGACGAGAACGCCATGGCCGGGCTGATTCCCCAGAGCTTTATTGACGACCTTCTGAACCGCACCGACATCGTCGATGTTGTCAGCTCGCGCGTGCAACTGAAAAAAGCCGGCAAGAACTACACCGCCTGCTGCCCGTTCCACAAAGAGAAAACCCCGTCGTTCAGCGTCAGCCCCGACAAGCAGTTCTACTACTGCTTCGGCTGCGGCGCAGGCGGCAACGCCCTCGGCTTTCTCATGGACCACGACAACCTGGACTTCCCCCAGGCCATCGAGGACCTGGCAAAAGCTGCCGGCATGGAAGTCCCGCGCGAAGAAAGTGGCCGTCCGCACAAACCGCGCCAACCCACCGATTCACCGCTGTACCCGCTGCTGACGGCCGCTGCCGACTTTTATCGTCAGGCGCTTAAGAGCCATCCGCAGCGCAAGGCTGCCGTCGACTACCTCAAGGGTCGCGGCCTCACCGGTGAAATCGCCCGTGACTTCGGCCTGGGTTTCGCCCCACCTGGCTGGGACAACCTGTACAAGCACCTGAGCAGCGACACCCTGCAACAAAAAGCCATGATCGACGCCGGCCTCTTGGTGGAAAACGCCGAGACCGGCAAGCGCTACGACCGCTTCCGCGACCGCGTGATGTTCCCGATCCGCGACAGCCGTGGCCGCATCATTGCGTTCGGTGGCCGCGTACTGGGGGACGACAAGCCCAAGTACCTGAACTCCCCGGAAACTCCGGTTTTCCATAAGGGCCAGGAACTCTACGGGCTGTTCGAAGCGCGCAAGAACAATCGCAACCTCGATGAAATCATCGTGGTTGAAGGCTATATGGATGTGATCGCGCTCGCCCAGCAGGGCCTGCGCAACGCGGTGGCAACGCTGGGTACCGCCACCAGCGAAGAACACTTGAAGCGCCTGTTTCGCGTCGTGCCCAGCGTCTTGTTTTGCTTCGACGGCGACCAGGCCGGCCGCAACGCCGCCTGGCGCGCCCTCGAAGCCACACTGTCGAGCCTGCAGGATGGACGCCGCGCACGCTTTTTGTTCCTGCCCGAAGGCGAAGACCCGGACACCCTGGTCCGCTCCGAAGGCACCGACGCATTCCGCGCCCGCATTAATCAACATGCGCAGCCGCTGGCGGACTACTTCTTCCAACAACTGACCGAAGAAGCCGATCCGCGCTCCCTCGAAGGCAAGGCCCACATGGCCACCCTCGCCGCGCCGCTGATCGACAAGGTGCCGGGCGCCAACTTGCGCACCTTGATGCGCCAGCGTTTGCAGGAAATCACCGGCTTAAGTGGCGAAGCCGTCAGCCAGCTGGCCCACAGCGCACCGCACGATGCAGCGCCACCGGCCTACGACCCGGGCATGGATTACGACGCCATGCCGGACTATGCCGACTTCCACCAACCGCACGAGGCCTACACGCCCCAGCAGGAGTGGTCACCGAAAAAGCCCGGCGCCGGCGGCAAGAAATGGGACAAGAAACCCTGGAGCAAGGACGGCAAACGCGGCAATCGCGACGAGGCTTACGCCCCACGCACCCCGGTCGCCGTGGAAGCGCCAACCTTGATTGCCCTGCGCACCCTCATCCATCACCCGCAATTGGCGGGCAAGGTTGAAAGCGCCGATCACTTCGCAAACGCCAGCAACACCTACGCCCAGGTGCTAATCGCGCTGATTGAAGCGGTGCAGAAAAATCCTAAGCTAAACTCAATTCAGTTGATGGCTCGCTGGCACGGCACCGAACAAGGTCGTTTGTTGAAAGCACTCGCGGAAAAGGAGTGGCTAATTGACGGCGATAACCTTGAACAACAGTTTTTAGACACCATTACTAGGTTATCCGAGGGCCAGCACACGCAGACCCTCGACGAACTCATCAAGAGAGCAAGGCAGCCAGGATTATCGGCTGAAGAGCAAATTCAGATAGCAAAACAGATGCGCGACCTCTTAAAACAGAATGTTTCCGCATCAAACCCGACCTCAGCTGGCGTGTGAGGTCATAGCTCGGGTATAATCCTCGGCTTGTTTTTTGCCCGCCAAGACCTTCAGTGGATAGGGTGTTATGTCCGGAAAAGCGCAACAGCAGTCTCGTATCAAAGAGTTGATCACCCTTGGTCGTGAGCAGAAGTATCTGACTTACGCAGAGGTCAACGATCACCTGCCTGAGGATATTTCAGATCCAGAGCAGGTGGAAGACATCATCCGCATGATTAATGACATGGGGATCCCCGTACACGAGAGTGCTCCGGATGCGGACGCCCTTATGTTGGCCGACGCCGATACCGACGAGGCAGCCGCTGAAGAAGCCGCTGCTGCGTTGGCCGCGGTGGAGACCGACATCGGTCGCACGACTGACCCTGTGCGCATGTATATGCGTGAAATGGGTACCGTCGAGTTGCTGACACGCGAAGGCGAAATCGAAATCGCCAAGCGTATTGAAGAGGGTATCCGTGAAGTGATGGGCGCAATCGCGCACTTCCCTGGCACGGTTGACCACATTCTCTCCGAGTACACTCGCGTCACCACCGAAGGTGGCCGCCTGTCCGACGTCCTGAGCGGTTATATCGACCCGGACGACGGCATCGCGCCGCCTGCTGCCGAAGTACCGCCGCCTGTCGATGCCAAGGCCGCGAAAGCGGACGATGACACCGACGACGACGAGGCTGAAGCCAGCACCGACGACGAAGAAGAAGTCGAAAGCGGTCCAGACCCGATCATCGCTGCCCAGCGTTTCGGTGCGGTTTCCGATCAAATGGAAATCACCCGCAAGGCCTTGAAGAAGCACGGTCGCGCCAACAAGCAGGCAATCGCCGAGCTGCTGGCCCTGGCTGAGCTGTTCATGCCGATCAAGCTGGTGCCGAAGCAATTCGAAGGCCTGGTTGAACGCGTTCGTAGCGCCCTTGAGCGTCTGCGTGCACAAGAGCGTGCAATCATGCAGCTCTGTGTCCGTGATGCGCGCATGCCGCGTACCGACTTCCTGCGCCAGTTCCCGGGCAACGAAGTTGACGAAAGCTGGTCCGACGCACTGGCCAAAGGCAAGGCGAAATACGCTGAAGCCATCGGTCGCCTGCAACCGGACATCATCCGTTGCCAGCAAAAGCTGACTGCGCTTGAAACCGAGACCGGCCTGACAATTGCCGAGATCAAGGACATCAACCGTCGCATGTCGATCGGTGAGGCCAAGGCCCGCCGCGCGAAGAAAGAGATGGTTGAAGCGAACTTGCGTCTGGTGATCTCCATCGCCAAGAAGTACACCAACCGTGGCCTGCAATTCCTCGATCTGATCCAGGAAGGCAACATCGGCTTGATGAAGGCTGTGGACAAGTTCGAATACCGTCGCGGCTACAAGTTCTCGACTTATGCCACCTGGTGGATCCGTCAGGCGATCACTCGCTCGATCGCCGACCAGGCCCGCACCATCCGTATTCCGGTGCACATGATCGAGACGATCAACAAGCTCAACCGTATTTCCCGGCAGATGTTGCAGGAAATGGGTCGCGAACCGACCCCGGAAGAGCTGGGCGAACGCATGGAAATGCCTGAGGATAAAATCCGTAAGGTATTGAAGATCGCTAAAGAGCCGATCTCCATGGAAACCCCGATCGGTGATGACGAAGACTCCCATCTGGGTGACTTCATCGAAGACTCGACCATGCAGTCGCCAATCGATGTCGCCACCGTTGAGAGCCTTAAAGAAGCGACTCGCGACGTACTGTCCGGCCTCACTGCCCGTGAAGCCAAGGTACTGCGCATGCGTTTCGGCATCGACATGAATACCGACCACACCCTCGAGGAAGTCGGTAAGCAGTTTGACGTGACCCGTGAGCGGATCCGTCAGATCGAAGCCAAGGCGCTGCGCAAGTTGCGCCACCCGACGCGAAGCGAGCATCTGCGCTCCTTCCTCGACGAGTGATACCAGAACCCCCGGCCCAGGCCGGGGGTTTTGCTTTCTGCAGCAAAAAAAACCGCGCAACACCCCTCCCCCGCAATGCCCGTCTACACTCGAAACATTCCCCGTGCCATAACGAGACCGTTATGCCCAGATTGCCGACCGTGTTACTGCTGTCGCTGCTGACCTGGACCGCAACGGCTGGCGCGTTGACTCTTACCGACGATGAGCGTGGCTGGCTGGCGGACCATCAGGAGCTGCGGCTGGGGGTGGATGCGTCATGGCCACCCTTCGAATACCGCGATGAAAATGGCCACTACCAAGGTCTGGCCGCAGATTACGTGCGCCTGATCCAGGACCGCCTGGGCGTGAGGGTCAAGCTGATCGAGCCGGCCAGCTGGAGCGCCGTGCTCGAACAGGCCCGCAACAATCAGCTCGACTTGCTGCCTGGCATCATGTCCACCCCGGAACGCCAGAGCTACATGGCATTCACGCGCCCCTACCTGGACTTCCCCATCGTGATCCTGGCCCATGAGGGCGGCGCCAAGCCGCACACCCTCAAGGACCTCTACGGGCTGAAAATTGCCGTGGTGGAGAATTACGCGCCCCATGAACTGCTGCGCACCCACCACCCCGACCTCAACCTGGTGGCCATGCCAAATGTCAGTTCGACCCTGCAAGCACTGGCCACCGACGAAGTGGATGCCGTGGTCGGTGACCTCGCCTCCAGCGTCTGGAGCCTGCGCCAACTGAAGCTCGATGGCTTGTACGTCAGCGGCGAAACGCCCTATCGCTACCAACTGGCGATGGGCGTGCCCCGGGACAACAAAATGCTGGTCGGCATCCTCGATAAAGTCCTCGCCGACCTCAGCCCGCAAGAAACCGATGCCATCCAACAACATTGGGTCGGCAGCATCACCGATCACCGCGCCTTTTGGACCGACCTGCTGACCTACGGCTTGCCGGCGGTATTACTCCTGAGCACCGTATTGGCCATCGTCATTCGGATAAATCGCCGGCTCAGCTCGGAAATTTCCCGCCGCGTAGCGCTTGAACAGGAACTGCGCAGTAGCGAATACCACTATCGCGGCCTGGTGGAGAGCCTGTCCGCCATCGCCTGGGAAGCCAGCGTTGTCGATTTCACCTACAGCTACGTATCACCCCACGCCGAAGACCTGCTGGGCTACCCCCGCGCCCACTGGCTGATCCCGGGCTTCTGGCGCAACATCATTCACCCGGCCGATCTGACACGCGCCGAAACCTACTGCCACCGCGAAACCCGCGCCAACCGCGACCACAGCATTGATTACCGCGTCATCACCGCCGATGGCCGCTGTCTGTGGGTGCGGGACATTGTCAGCCTGATAGAACACGGCCATGAGCCGGTGCTGCGCGGTTTGATGATCGACATCAGCGAGGCCAAACGCACCGAAGAAGCCTTGCAGCTATCGGAGCAAAAATTTGCCTCGGTGTTTCAGCAATGCCCGGACATCTTGATAATCGCCCGCCTGTCCGACGGCTGCCTGCTGGAGGTGAACAAGGCGTTCGAGGACCAGGTTGGCCTGAGCGCTGAAGAGGTGGTGGGTAAAACCGGCACACAGTTGAATATCTGGGGGACCGAGGGTACCGGCCCGGATCTGCTGCAACGGGTGCAGACCGCCAGTATCCGCAACCTGGAGATGCCCTTTCGGCGCAGCAACGGCCAAGCTTTTACCGGCCTGATTTCCGCCGAACCGTTCCAGCTCGACACCATCGAAGCCATTGTGGTGGTGGTGCGCGACATCTCCCAACTCAAGGAAACCCAACAACAACTGCAAACCTCCGAAGAAAAATTCGCCAAGGCGTTCCACGCCTCCCCCGACGGCTTGCTGTTGAGCCGCCAGAGTGACGGCCTGTTGATCGAAGTGAACGATGGCTTCAGCCGTATTACCGGCTTCAACAGCGCGGCATCCCTCGACCAATCCGCCCTGGACCTGGGCATCTGGGTCGATCTCAACGAACGCAAGCACATGCTGGAACTGATGCAACGCGACGGTTTTGTCCGCGACTTCATCTGCCATATCCGCCGCAGTGACGGGCAGATCCGGCTCTGCGAGTTGTCCAGCCGGCCGCTGCCGATCGGCGATGACGACTGCATGCTCACCATCGCCCGCGACATCACCGAACGCCAACTGATGCAGGAGAAGCTGCAACAGGCCGCCACGGTCTTCGAAAGCACCGCCGAAGGCGTGCTAATCACCGACACCCGGCAGAACATCAGCGCCGTCAACCGCGCCTTCAGCGAGATCACCGGCTACAGCGAGGCCGAAGCCCTGGGCCACACCCCCCGCCTCCTCGCGTCCGGGCTACACGACAGCGCGTTCTATGCGGCGATGTGGCATCAACTGACCGCCCACGGCCATTGGCAGGGCGAGATCTCCAACCGCCGCAAGAATGGCGAGGTTTATCCCAGCTGGCTGACGATCAGCGCCGTACGCAACCGCGACCTGCTGATTACGCACTTTGTCGCAGTGTTTGCCGATATCTCCAGCCTTAAGCTGGCCCAGGCGCGCCTCGACTACCAGGCTCACCACGACCCCCTGACCGGCCTGCCCAATCGCACCCTGTTCGAAAACCGCTTGCAAGCCGCCCTCAACGGCCATCAAGAAACCGGCAAACAGGGCGCCGTGCTGTTTCTCGACCTGGACCGCTTCAAACACATCAACGACAGCCTTGGCCACCCCATCGGCGACCTCTTGCTCAAGGACATCGCCGTGCGCCTCAAGGAGCAACTGCGCGACATCGACACCGTCGCCCGCCTCGGCGGCGATGAATTCATCATCCTGCTGCCAGGCCTGCAACACGCCACCGACGCCGACTACCTCGCGAACAAACTGCTGGCGTGCTTCACCCCACCGTTCCAGGCCGGCGAGCACGAGTTTTTTATCAGCGCCAGTATCGGCACCAGCCTCTACCCCCAGGACGGCACCGACGTCGCCACCCTGGTCAAGAACGCCGACGCCGCGATGTACCGCTCCAAGGCCAAGGGCCGCAACCGGGTCGAGAGTTACACCCGCGACCTCACCGCCCAAGCCAACGAACGCGTGGCCCTGGAGCACGAACTGCGCCGCGCCATCGAACGCGACGAACTGAGCCTGTACTACCAGCCAAAAATCAGCCTGGTGACACAAGAACTGATCGGCGCAGAAGCCCTCATCCGCTGGCACCACCCGACCTTCGGCGACGTGCCCCCCGAGCACTTCATTGCCCTGGCCGAAGAAAACGGCATGATCCTGCAGATAGGCGATTGGGTACTCGAACAGGCCTGCCGACAACTGCACGCCTGGCAAGGCACCTTCGACGATTTCGGCACCCTCTCGGTCAACCTCGCCGGCGCGCAACTGCGCCACCCCAACCTGCTGTCACGTATCGAACAACTGCTGCACGACTACCGCCTCGAACCCGGCTGCCTGCAATTGGAGATCACCGAAAACTTCATCATGAGCCAGGCCGAAGAAGCCCTGGCAGTCCTGCACCAACTCAAGCAACTGGGCGTACAACTGGCGATTGACGACTTCGGCACCGGCTATTCCTCCCTCAGCTACCTCAAGCGCCTGCCGCTGGACTTCCTGAAAATCGACCAATCCTTCGTCCGCGGCCTGCCCGACGACCCCCACGACGCGGCCATCGTGCGCGCCATCATCGCCTTGGGCCACAGCATGCAATTCACCATCATCGCCGAAGGCGTGGAAAACCCCGCGCAACAGGCATTCCTTGCCGCAGAAGGCTGCGAACAGATGCAAGGCTACATCGTCAGCCTGCCCCTGCCGCCGGAGCTTTTTGCCGCGAGCTTTCTTCGTATGAGCCTTGAGGATTTTTCGGATAGCACAGCAGAGAAACCATCGCTATAATCCGCGACCTGTTAAGGGCCTATAGCTCAGTTGGTCAGAGCAGAGGACTCATAATCCTTTGGTCCACGGTTCAAGTCCGTGTGGGCCCACCAAACAAAAAAGCCGCGCATTGCGCGGCTTTTGCGTTTCTGGCGCTCAGGGATTACTTCGCAAACAACTGGCCAATATCTCTGAACGCCTTGAACTCCAGCGCATTCCCACACGGGTCGAACAGAAACAGCGTCGCCTGCTCCCCCGCCTGGCCTTTGAACCGGATGTGCGGCTCCAGCACAAACTTCGTTCGCCGCGCTTGCAAGCGATCCGCCAGCGCGTGCCAATCGTCCCAGCCCAGCACGACGCCAAAGTGCGGGACGGGCACGTCATGGCCGTCTACCGCATTGGTATGCGCCGACGCCTGGGACGCGGTTTTCGGGTGTTCGTGGATCACCAACTGGTGGCCGAAGAAGTTAAAGTCGACCCATTGTTCGCTGGACCGCCCCTCTTCCAACCCAAAGACGTCCCCATAGAAATAACGCGCAGCGGCAAGGTCGAATACCGGTATTGCCAAGTGAAAAGGGGCGATTGTCATCAGGTCAAACCTCTGAGGGTAGTAAGTGCATGGAGTCTATCCTTGCCGCTGGAGATGAAAAGACGATAGTTTTTGAACCGAGCTCAAATTATTTCGATCAATCGAGGCCCCATGCTGCGCGAGCTGAAGACTTTTATCGCCGTCACCCGCCACGGCACGTTCGCGGCGGCAGGCATGCATATCGGGCTGACGCAGTCGGCGGTCAGCGCGCAGATTCGCCAACTGGAGCAGGCGCTGGGCGTGTCGCTGTTCGACCGCACGGGGCGCCAGGCCACGCTGAATGCCGCTGGCGTACGTGCCTTGCCGCTGGCCAAGGAGATTCTGGAGACCTTCAATCGCATGGCCGTGCCGGTGGATGCCAACGAGTACCGCGGCGAGTTGAAAGTCGGTGCAATCACCACCGCGCAAACTGGCTTGCTGCCCCAGACCTTGCTGCGTTTACGCCAAGCCGCGCCGACGCTGGAGTGCAAGCTGGTGCCGGGGGTGTCCCTGGAGCTGTTGAGTCAGGTGGACGCGGGCGAGTTGGATTCGGCGATTATCATTCGTCCACCCTTCGACCTCCCCAAGGAGCTGCACGTGCAGGTGCTGCGCAAGGAGCCATTCGTCCTGATCGTGCCCCACGCTGTAACGGGCGATGACACGTTACAACTGCTCGCCACACAACCCCATGTGCGCTACGACCGCGCCTCATTTGGTGGCCGACTGGTCAGCCGGTTTCTACGCGAGCAGAAGCTCAATGTGCAGGTGGCGCTGGAGTTGGATGAGCTGGAGGCCATCGTCAAAATGGTCGAGTGCGGCTTGGGCGTGTCGTTGATTCCGCAGGCTGGCCTGTGGCTGGAACGCTCGCCGAGCGTACGAATTATCCCGCTGGGCAGTCTTACCTTTTACCGCGAGATCATCCTGCTCAGTCGCTACAACCAACGCCATCTGCCAGTACCGCAACTGTTTGCGCGCTGCCTGCTCGCCGACACAAGCCTGTAACATGCCGCCCATTGCCGTCTGTATCGGAGCCACCCCTTGCCTGCCCTAGATGAAATCGACCGCCAACTGATCGCCGCCCTGCAGATCAACGCGCGCGAAAGCGTGGCCATGCTCGCCCGGCAGTTGGGCATCGCGCGCACCACGGTGACGTCGCGCCTGGCACGCCTGGAAAAGACCCAGGTCATCACCGGTTACGGTGTGCGTCTGGGCCAGCGGGTGGCCGATGGCGGTTTGCAGGCTTATGTGGGAATCACAGTGCAGCCGCGCTCAGGCAAGGAAGTGCTGCGCCGCCTGAGTGCGATGGCCCAGGTCCAGCAGTTGTGCGCGGTGAGCGGCGAGTTCGATTACGTGGCGTGGCTGCGCACCGATTCGCCGGAGCAGCTTGACCAGTTGCTGGACCAGATCGGCAGCGTCGATGGCGTGGAAAAAACCACCACCTCGATCATCCTCAGCAACAAATTGGATCGCGGACAGCCAGTTTGACCGCCAACTTCGTCACTCTGACTAAAAACAGCTCAATACGACGACACATTGCGTCTTATTAACGCACGCTACGCTCCCTAAACTGGCTGCCATCTTTTCCTATACTCAGCGGGACGTGCCCCGCCGAGTCGCCAGCCAGGTCAGCCATGAACCCATTCAACAAAAACAATCGCCACCCTGCAGACGGTAAAAAACCCATCACCATCTTTGGCCCGGACTTCCCGTTTGCCTTTGATGACTGGATCGAGCACCCCGCCGGCCTGGGTAGCATTCCCGCCGCCCATCATGGCGCCGAAGTGGCGATTGTCGGCGCGGGCATTGCCGGCCTGGTGGCCGCCTACGAGCTGATGAAACTGGGCCTCAAGCCCGTGGTTTACGAAGCCTCGAAAATGGGTGGGCGCTTGCGCTCCCAGGCATTTGAAGGCGCGGAAGGCATCATCGCCGAGCTCGGCGGTATGCGCTTCCCGGTGTCGTCCACCGCGTTCTACCACTATGTGGACAAACTCGGGCTGGAAACCAAACCATTCCCCAACCCCTTGACCCCAGCGTCTGGCAGTACAGTGATCGACCTGGAAGGCCAGACCCATTACGCACAAAAGCTGTCGGATTTGCCGGTGCTGTTCCAGGAAGTCGCCGACGCCTGGGCCGATGCCCTGGAAGCCGGCTCGCAGTTCGGAGACATCCAGCAAGCCATCCGCGACCGTGATGTGCCGCGCCTCAAGGCGCTGTGGAACAAGCTCGTGCCGCTGTGGGACGACCGCACCTTCTACGACTTCGTCGCCACCTCCAAGGCGTTTGCCAAGCTGTCATTCCTGCACCGCGAAGTCTTCGGCCAGGTCGGCTTCGGCACCGGCGGCTGGGACTCGGACTTTCCCAACTCGATGCTGGAAATCTTCCGCGTGGTCATGACCAACTGCGACGACCACCAGCACCTCGTGGTCGGCGGCGTGGCGCAAGTGCCCATGGGCATCTGGCGCCATGTGCCGGAACGTTGCGCCCACTGGCCGGCCGGCACCAGCCTCAGCTCGTTGCACCGCGGCGCGCCACGGGCCGGGGTGAAGCGCATTGCCCACGCCGACGGTGGCCGTTTCGCCGTCACCGACAACTATGGCGACACCCGCGAATACGCCGCCGTGCTGACCACCTGCCAAAGCTGGCTGCTGACCACCCAGATCGAATGCGACGAAAGCCTGTTCTCGCAAAAAATGTGGATGGCCCTGGACCGCACCCGCTACATGCAATCGTCGAAGACCTTCGTGATGGTCGATCGCCCGTTCTGGAAAGACAAAGACCCGGAAACCGGCCGCGACCTGATGAGCATGACCCTCACCGATCGCCTGACCCGTGGCACCTACCTGTTCGACAACGGCGACGACAAGCCGGGCGTGATCTGCCTGTCTTACTCGTGGATGAGCGACGCGCTGAAAATGCTCCCGCAGCCCATCGACAAGCGTGTAAAACTGGCCCTCGACGCCCTGAAGAAGATCTACCCGAAAGTCGATATCAAGGCGCGCATCATCGGCGACCCGATTACCGTGTCCTGGGAAGCGGACCCGCACTTCCTCGGGGCCTTCAAAGGCGCGCTGCCCGGCCACTATCGCTACAACCAGCGGATGTATGCGCACTTCATGCAGAAGGACATGCCCGCCGAACAGCGTGGGATTTTTATCGCCGGTGACGACGTTTCCTGGACCCCGGCCTGGGTAGAAGGCGCCGTGCAAACTTCGCTGAACGCCGTGTGGGGCATCATGACCCACTTCGGCGGCAGCACTCACCCCGAGAACCCGGGCCCGGGTGATGTGTTCGATGAAATCGGCCCGATCGCCCTGGCCGAGTAAGGAGCCGAACCATGCGTGTCGCCCTGTACCAATGCCCGCCGCTACCGCTGGATGTGGCCGGCAACCTCGCGCGCCTGCACCAGTTGGCGCATGAAGCCTGCGGCGCCGATGTGCTGGTGCTGCCAGAGATGTTCCTCAGCGGCTACAACATCGGCGCCGAAGCGGTTGGCGCCTTGGCCGAGGCGGCAGATGGCCCCTCCGCGCAGACGATTGCCGAGCTGGCGCAAAGCGCGGGCCTGGCGATTGTGTACGGCTACCCGGAACGCGCTGAAGACGGACAGATCTACAACGCCGTGCAGTTGATCGACGCCCACGGCCAGCGCCTGTGCAATTACCGCAAGACCCATCTGTTTGGCGACCTCGATCACTCGATGTTCAGCGCCGGCGGCGACGACTTTCCGCTGGTGGAGCTCAACGGCTGGAAGCTGGGCATGCTGATCTGCTACGACCTGGAGTTCCCGGAAAACACCCGCCGCCTGGCCCTGGCCGGCGCCGAGCTGATCCTGGTGCCCACGGCGAACATGGTGCCGTTCGACTTCGTCGCCGACGTCACCGTGCGGGCGCGGGCCTTCGAGAACCAATGCTACGTGGCCTACGCCAATTACTGCGGACATGAAGGCGATATCCACTACTGCGGGCAAAGCAGCATCGCCTCGCCGGATGGCCAGCGCATTGCCCAGGCGGGACTGGACGAAGCCTTGATCGTCGGCACCCTGGAGCGCCAATCGATCCTCGATGCCCGCGCCGCCAACCACTACCTGCACGACCGCCGCCCCGAACTGTACGGCACGCTGCACAAGCCCTGACCCATTGGGTTTGCTAGCATAGGCACTTCCTATGTTTCGGAAGTGCCCATGCCTGCGCCGGCCCACCCCCTTGATCGTCAACTGACCCTCGCCAATGGCCTGCGGGTTACCCTGCTCCATGCGCCACGCTTGAAGCGCTGCGCCGCTGCCTTACAGGTGGCTGCCGGTAGCCATGACGTGCCGCTGGCCTGGCCGGGACTGGCACATTTTCTTGAACACCTGTTGTTTCTTGGTACCGAGCGTTTTCCTACCGGCGAAGGGTTGATGGCTTACGTGCAACGCCACGGTGGCCAGGTCAATGCCAGCACCCGTGAGCGCACCACCGAGTTCTTCTTCGAACTGCCGGTTGCAACCTTTGCCGATGGCCTGGAACGCTTGGCGGACATACTGACCCACCCGCGCCTGGCGCCGGAAGACCAACTGCGCGAGCGCGAAGTGCTGCACGCGGAGTTTGTCGCCTGGTCCCAGGATGCCAAGGCACAGCAGCAGGTGGCGTTGTTCGAAGGGCTGGCGGCGGATCATCCACTGCGGGGTTTTCACGCGGGCAACCGCGACAGCCTGCCGGTGGAGCGTGGGGCATTTCAGCAGGCCTTGCGGGAATTCCATCAGCAGTATTACCAGAGCGGGCAGATGAGCCTGCGCCTCGCCGGGCCGCAGCCGTTGGACGAGCTGGAGGCCCTGGCCCAGCGATTCAGCACGCAACTGTCTACAGGCCCGTTGCACCCGCAAGCCGCGCCGCCCGCATTGATGACCGGCCAAGCCCAGGGCTATCAGCACAAAGTCGACAACCACCTGCATCAAGTCATCACTTGCCAGGCGCCCCGCGCACCGCTGGAGTTCCTTTGCACCTGGCTCAACGCCTCGGCGCCGGGCGGGCTGTTGGCCGAACTGCAAGCCCGGCAACTGGCTACTGACCTGCAGGCGACGGTGCTGTATCACTTCGCCGGGCAAGCCCTGCTCGATATCGACTTTACGCTCGGCGCACAGGGTGAACAGGCGACACTGATTGAATCCTTGCTGTACGACTGGCTGAGCTTTTTCGCACACAGCGATTGGACTTCACTGAGAGAAGAGTTCGCCCTGCTCGCCGCTCGCCAGCAACAGACCCGTGGCGCCCTGGCCTTGGCTCAACACGCCAGCGAAGACTTGTCGGAGCAGGCCATCGCCGCCCTCAAAGCCATGCTCGACGCGCTGCACTTGCCGGCTGCTCGACACACCTGGCAACTGCCACCCAGCAATCCCTTCCTGCGCCCGCCGCTCAAGGAAGAACGCGCCGGTCTGATTCGCGGGCAGACCAGCGCCCACCGGGGTTTACGCACGTTCGCCCAGGACCGTTCACGGGGGCGTCGGGAAGCATCGGCACTGACGTTCAGCCAAGCGCTGGCAGATGACACCGATGAGGCTGCGCTGTACCTGCACTGGCGCTTTGCGCCCACGGGCCTGGAAGGCGCCTTGCAACCATTGCGTGAGAACGCTCGTCAGGCAGGCGTCGAATTGTCGTTTGAAACCGTCGGCAATGACTGGCTGGTGAAACTGGTCGGGCTGCCCGAACCCATGCCGGCAGTGCTGGACGCGTTGGCGCACAGCCTGAATCAAACCCAACAAGCACCCTGCACACCTACGCCGATGATCGCCATCCGCGAATTGCTCAAGGCGTTGCCTGGTTTCTGCACCGCCAACACGCCCGAAAACACCGAGGCAACCTGGGCCAGCGCACAATGGCAAGGCCTGGGGCTGGGGTTTTCCGCCGCGTCTGAAGCAGCGATCAAAGCCGCAGCGGCCCGTCTGCCCGGACACCCTGCAAATCTCGAACAGGTCCTGCCAGCCCTCGGCGGCCAGCGTGTCTGGCATGAGGTGCAAACCGACTCCAGCGAGGCCGCCCTGCTGCTGTTTTGCCCGGCACCCAGCCAATCCCTGGCGGATGAGGCTGCGTGGCGCCTGCTGGGGCATGTGCTCCAGGGCCCGTTTTACCAACGCCTGCGGGTCGAACTGCAAATCGGCTACGCGGTATTCAGCGGCGTCCGACAGATCAACGGGCAAACCGGCCTGCTGTTTGGCGTGCAATCCCCCAACGTGTCCCTCGATGGGATCGTCGAACACCTGCACACCTTCCTCGCGCAATTACCGGCACGCATCAGCAGCAGCGAAGACCTCGGCAACCGGGTGCTGGCCCGACAGTTCTCAACTGAGACGCTACCCCTTGCCCAGGCCGCCGAACTGCTCTGGCACGCGCGTTTGGCGGGGCATCCGGCGGATTATCTGGAGCACCTTCAACAATCAATCCAGCGCCTTGCGCGTGAACAGATGCAGCACGCCGCCGAACAATTGATCGACGCCACGGGCGGCTGGCGCTGTATCGCCAACGGCCCAATCAGCAAGGGCCAATGGCTGTCTCCAGGCTGATCGTTGCCAACCCTGCAACAGGCTTTTTCCTCCGAGACAGCGCTAACTTGAACAGATCTGAGTATTATTCCTAGGCACACAGCTGAACATCTCCGATTGGAGGTGGACTATATGTATTACTTGGTAGTGAAAGTCCCATCCCTTGGTAGGAGTAAGAATATGACCTGGTCCAAACCTGCTTACACTGATCTGCGTATCGGTTTCGAAGTCACCATGTACTTCGCCAGCCGTTAATCCGCTGGGTAATACAACGCCTCGGCCCGCCCGGGGCGTTTTTGTTTTGAGCTTTGCTTGGGAGCTACCATGTTTGTCCAGATTCTAGGTTCCGCCGCCGGCGGTGGTTTCCCCCAGTGGAACTGCAACTGCGTGAACTGCGCAGGTTTTCGTGATGGCAGCCTGCGGGCCCAGGCGCGTACCCAGTCGTCCATCGCGATCTCCGACGATGGTGTGAATTGGGTGCTGTGCAACGCCTCGCCGGATATTCGTGCGCAACTGCAAGGCTTTGCGCCGATGCAACCGGGCCGGGCCCTGCGCGACACCGGCATCAGCGCGATCATCCTGATGGACAGCCAGATCGACCACACCACCGGCCTGCTGAGCCTGCGCGAAGGTTGCCCGCACCAGGTGTGGTGCACGGACATGGTCCATGAAGACCTCAGCACCGGCTTCCCGCTGTTCACCATGCTGACCCACTGGAACGGCGGCCTGGCCTGGAACCGCATCGAGCTGGACACCAGCTTCACCGTCCCGGCCTGCCCCAACCTGCGTTTCACCCCACTGCCACTGCGCAGCGCCGCACCGCCCTACTCGCCACACCGCTTCGACCCGCATCCGGGCGACAACATCGGCTTGATCGTCGAAGACCTGCGCACCGGCGGCAAGCTGTTCTACGCCCCAGGCCTGGGCAAAGTCGACGCGCCGCTGCTGGAGATCATGGCCGGCAGCGACTGCCTGCTGGTGGACGGCACGATGTGGGATGACGACGAAATGCAGCGCCGTGGCGTCGGCACCCGCACCGGACGCGAGATGGGCCACCTGGCGCAAAACGGTCCCGGCGGCATGCTCGAAGTGCTGGAACAGTTGCCCGAGCAGCGCAAAGTACTTATCCACATCAACAACACCAACCCGATCCTCGATGAAGACTCCCCCGAGCGCGCGGAACTGGTGCGGCGCAATGTCGAAGTGGCTTACGACGGCATGAGCATTGAATTGTAGGAGCGATCGAAATGACTGACACGCCATTGACCACCGCCGAATTCGAAGCCGCCCTGCGGGCCAAGGGCGCCTTCTACCATATCCATCACCCGTACCACGTGGCGATGTACGAAGGCCGCGCGAGCCGCGAGCAGATCCAGGGCTGGGTTGCCAACCGCTTCTACTACCAGGTGAACATCCCGCTCAAAGACGCGGCGATCCTGGCCAACTGCCCGGATCGCGAGATCCGCCGCGAGTGGATCCAGCGCCTGCTCGACCACGACGGCGCACCGGGTGAAGACGGCGGTATCGAAGCCTGGCTGCGCCTGGGCCAGGCCGTCGGCCTCGACCCCGATCAACTGCGTTCGCAGGAATTGGTCCTGCCCGGCGTACGATTTGCGGTCGATGCCTACGTCAACTTCGCCCGTCGCGCCAGTTGGCAAGAAGCCGCTAGCAGCTCGTTGACCGAACTGTTCGCGCCGCAGATCCACCAGTCGCGCCTCGACAGCTGGCCGCAGCACTACCCGTGGATCGACCCCACCGGCTACGAATATTTCCGCACCCGCCTGGGCCAGGCCCGGCGTGATGTGGAGCACGGTCTGGCGATCACCCTGCAGCACTACACCACCCGCGAAGGCCAGGAACGCATGCTGGAAATTCTCCAGTTCAAACTGGATATTTTGTGGAGCATGCTGGACGCCATGAGCATGGCCTACGAACTGAAACGCCCGCCGTATCACAGCGTGACCGACCAACGGGTATGGCATAAGGGGATCGCCCTATGAGCTTTGATCGCAGCAAGAAACCGACCTGGCGCCAAGGTTATCGCTACCAGTACGAACCCGCACAAAAGGGCCATGTGCTGCTCTACCCCGAAGGCATGATAAAGCTCAACGACAGCGCCGCACTGATCGGCGGCTTGATCGACGGCGAGCGCGACGTGGCGGCGATCATCGCCGAGCTGGATAAACAGTTCCCCGGCGTGCCGGAGCTGGGTGACGACATCGAGCAATTCATGGAGGTCGCCCGTGCTGAGCACTGGATCACCCTTGCCTGAAAAACCGCCGATTGGCCTGCCGTTGTGGCTGCTCGCCGAGCTGACCTACCGCTGCCCGCTGCAGTGCCCGTATTGCTCCAACCCGCTGGATTTTGCCGAGCAGGGCAAGGAGCTGAGCACCGAGCAGTGGTTCAAGGTGTTTCGCGAAGCGCGGGAAATGGGCGCCGCGCAGCTAGGCTTCTCCGGCGGTGAACCGTTGGTGCGCCAGGACCTCGCCGAACTGATCGCCGAGGCGCGCAAACTGGGGTTCTACACCAACCTGATTACATCCGGCATTGGCCTCACCGAGCAGAAGATCAGCGACTTCAAGAAGGCCGGCCTGGACCATATCCAGATCAGTTTCCAGGCCAGCGACGAGCAAGTGAACAACCTGCTGGCCGGCTCGAAAAAAGCCTTCGCGCAAAAACTCGAAATGGCCCGCGCGGTAAAAGCCCACGGCTACCCGATGGTGCTGAACTTCGTCACCCATCGGCACAATATCGACAAGATCGACCGCATCATTGAGCTGTGCATCGCGCTGGAAGCGGACTTTGTCGAACTCGCCACCTGCCAGTTCTACGGCTGGGCGCAGCTCAACCGCGTCGGGTTGCTACCCACCCAGGAACAACTGGTGCGCGCCGAACGCATCACCAACGAGTACCGCGCCAAACTGGAAGCCGAAGGCCACCCGTGCAAGCTGATCTTCGTGACCCCGGACTACTACGAGGAACGCCCGAAAGCCTGCATGAATGGCTGGGGCAGTATCTTTCTGACAGTCACGCCGGACGGCACCGCCCTGCCCTGTCACGGCGCCCGACAGATGCCGGTGCAATTTCCCAACGTGCGCGACCACAGCATGCAGCACATCTGGTACGACTCGTTCGGCTTCAACCGCTTTCGCGGCTACGACTGGATGCCCGAGCCGTGCCGTTCATGCGATGAAAAGGAAAAAGACTTCGGCGGCTGTCGTTGCCAGGCCTTCATGCTCACGGGGGATGCGAGCAATGCCGACCCGGTGTGCAGCAAGTCCGAGCAGCACGGCATCATCCTGCAAGCGCGGGAAGAAGCCGAACACGCTACCCAGACCATCGAGCAACTGGCCTTTCGCAATGAGCGCAACTCACGGCTCATCGCCAAAGGCTGACGGCCTCAGCGCTTGGCGATGATGTACACCGCGTGAATGATGCCCGGGAAATAACCGCACAGGGTCAGCAGAATATTCAGCCAGAACGCACCGGCGAAACCCACTTGCAGGAACACACCCAGTGGCGGCAGCAGAATGGCGATGATGATACGAATGATGTCCATGGGTTCAGCTCCAGAAAATCGGCTCGTGTGAGCCGTGTAGCTAATCGACCTTGGGGGTTCGTGAGGGTTCAGTGGGATCTGGCGTTGGGCTACTATCAGGCGAGAATCTCCAAGCCGTGCTTCTTCACAATGCTTAGCAACTTGAGCGCCATGCCGCTGGGTTGTTTCTCGCCGGATTCCCACTTTTTCACGGTGGACGCGCTGGTGTTCAGGTAGCGGGCGAACACAGGTTGGCTTACATGACTGCTTTCACGAAGCTGCTTGATTTGGTCGGCCGGGATTTGCTCAGGGACGGCAGATAGACATGCCTCGTCATATTCACGAAGCGTGGTTTTACTGATGGCGCCGATGGCATAAAGCGCTACCGCGGATTTGTGTACCGACTCCAACGCTTCGCTTTCATATTTTTTGATCATGATGTATCTCCACAAACTCCCTGAGATCCAGAAGTCGCTGGACCTGTGCTTCGTTTAAACTTTCATAAGTCTTTGCCATCGCTCGAAACCAAATCAAATCCTTTTGACTGATATTGCTCTGATCCTGCTTGGCGAACAAAAGTTGATAAACCCAGTAATGCCTGCCCTTGGCCAGGACAATAGAGCGATGTCTGTTCTGATTCAGGCGCTTTTTCCACACACCGCCTCCCAGATTATCCGCTTGCCCCTTAAGTAACTGGCCAAATGCCTCCCTCAACTCTGAATCACAAATCCAAGCTTTACCGGCAGCATCAGCAAAATCGCGGGTCTTGAACAACCTGAGTTTCATGGATATCCCTTCCCACAAACATACCACCCAGTGGTATAGATTAGAAGTAGAGCACGCTGTGCCCCATCGGCAGTCCTTGCCGACGCCCGTTAAAAAGCCATTGTTTTCACAAGCGCTCAATCAACACTTTCAATCCAAAAATTTCACACACAAAAAAACGCCCCCAGCCAAAAGAATCAGGCCGGAGGCGCCGCGTATACCGCGAGACGGTTCAGGAAATAGGGGTTAAACAGCGATGCCCTTGCGGCATTGCAGTTGCGCGGTGCGCACGCGGGAGAAGGCGCGCGCCAGGCGCAGGAGCATTTCGTCGATATTGCTTTTGCTCACCGTCAGTGCCGGGGTAAAGCGCAGGCAGTTGGGTTGCGGGGCGTTGAGGATCAGGCCTTCGTGCAGCGCCGCTTTTACCACCGCATCCGCAGAATCATCCGACAAGGTCAGGCCCCACATCAGGCCGTGGCCGCGCAGTTGGCCGTGGTCGTAGCGGTAAGCCAGGCGGGCGAGGCCTTCGCCCAGGTGCAGGCCGGCTTCACGCACATGCTCAAGAAAGCCATGTTCCAGCACGGTATCGAGTACGGCCACGCCGGCCGACGCCATCAGCGCATTGCCGTGATGGGTGCCTTCCAGCTCGCCCACTTCAAGGCAACAGGCTTTGCCCCGTGCCAGCAGCGCTGCCAGGGGCACGCCGCCGCCGAGGCCTTTGCCAAGGGTGATGATGTCGGCGCGCACGCCGTATTGCTGTTCGGCGAGCAAGGTGCCACAGCGGCCGAGGCCAGTTTGCACTTCGTCGAGGATCAACAGGATGCCCAGTTCGCGGCACAGGCGCTCCACACCTTTAAGGTAATGCTCGGTCGCTGGAATCACGCCGGCTTCGCCCTGGATCGGTTCGAGCATGATCGCGACGGTTTGCGCATCCACCGCGGCGTGCAGGGCCGGCAAATCGTTGAAGGGCACGTGGCTGAAGCCCGGCAGTTGAGGTTCGAAGCGGTTGCCAGCGGCGCCCGCCGAAGCGGCCATCGCGGCGAAGCTGCGCCCATGGCAACCGGCGCTGGCGCTGATGATGCGATAGGCGCCGCCGCGATGCCGCTGGCCCCACTTGCGCGCCAGCTTGATCGCCGCCTCGCAGGCTTCCGCGCCACTGTTGAGCAGGTAAGCCTGATCGCTACCGGTGCGGTGGCACAGGCGCTCGGCCAGATTGAGTTGGGCGCGGTTATACAAACCATGACCCGGGTTAATCAGTGCCTGGGTCTGCTCGGCCAGGGCTTTTATCAACACCTGCGGGCTATGGCCGAGGCTGTTGGCGGCGTTGCCCTGGCTGAAATCCAGGTAGGCTCGGTCCTCACTGTCCCACAGCCAGGAACCCAGGCCACGTACGAAAACCTGCGGCGGCCGCGCCACGCTGGGCATCAGCGAATCGCCCGACGGCGACTCATCCAGAATCAGGTCATCCAGGCTCGGCGCAGGACGGCGCATATTGAACAGGTTCACAGCTCACCCCCGATGGCAACCGGACCTTCGTCGGTACACCCCGCCACTAAGGCCGTGAGGTTTTTTGCCTTGCCTATGTAAACGCTGTCTGAATAAACGCTGTTCATTGCCCGATCTGGCCCTGTAAGCCCTGCGAATAGGCGCTAGACTAGGCGCCTCGGGGGCCAACAGCCATTTCGATTTTCCAGCTTTTTCGATAAGTAAGTCTTATGGATTTCAAGCAACTGCGTTATTTCGTCGCGGTGTATGAGGAAGGCCACGTGGGCCGTGCCGCCGAGCGTCTGTCGATCTCCCAACCGGCGCTGTCCCAGCAGATCCGCCAACTGGAACAGAACCTCGATGTGAGCCTCTTCGAACGCAGCAGCAAGCGCCTGTTGCCGACCCTGGCGGCCCACACGCTGTACAACCACGCGTTGCCGCTGATCGATGGCATGCAGCAAGCCGTCGAGGCCTTGCGCAACTTCAAGGGCCAGGCCATGCGCACCTTGGCCATCGGCGTGCTGCAAACCGTGCACACCAGCCTGGTCCCGCAAATGCTCGAACGTGTGCGCAAGGCCCAGCCCCATCTGGTGGTGCAGATCTACGAATTGACCGGGTTGGAGATCGAACGGCGACTGCTGAACGGCTCGCTGGACATCGGCATCAGCTACCTGCCACCCCGCCAGCCGGGACTGCACGGCGCGCTGCTGTACGAAGATGAGTTGAAGGTGGTCATCCCCGAAGATCACCCGCTACGCGAATTCAAGAAAGTCTCGCTGAAACAGGCGGCCGAGTTGCCGATGTTGCTGTTGGGGGAAGAGTTTCAGGTCCGGCAGATCTGGCAGGGCCAGTTGGCCAACCTCGGGCGGCGCCCACAGGTGCAGGCCGAGTTGAACACCATGGTGGGGATTCTCGACAGCCTGCCCCACACCCAACTGGCGACGGTTTTGCCAGGGCGTTCCCAGGACGAACACAACAGCCAGCTGCTGCTGTGGAAACCCTTGAGCGAACCCCGGGTGCCATTGAAAGTGGGCTTGGTGTGCCGCGATGCGCAGCGCCAGCAGGCGACGGTGGCGCTGTTGCGCACCTTGCTTGAAGACGTGATGAATGCCCCGCAGGCCAGCGCCTGACTTTTTCGCGGGCAAAAGAAAACCCCGCCGAAGCGGGGCTTTGCAGACTGTTTCCCTGACATCCATTTCACTCCGCCGTCCTGGCAGAATCCTACGTGTCCGTGTTGTTGCTTTGCGCTTCCTGCGCGACGTCCATGTGAAGTAGATTATCTGTGGATCCAATTTGGCGATAGAGGACGAATAGCAGCACGTCATGTAAGAGAATGCTTACACGCCCTCCAAAGCCTTAGAACAGTGCTTCATCCAGCAAAAACAGCGATTCGCTACCAGCTTTTACCGACGCACTCAGCGACTGGATACGCGGCAGCAAGCGCGCAAAGTAGAAGCGTGCCGTGCCCAACTTGCTGGCGTAGAAGTCTTCCTCGGCCTCTTTGCCCAGCGCCGCCTTGGCCATGCGTGCCCACATGTAGGCGTAGGCCATGTATCCAAATGCATGCAAATACTCCACGGAGGCCGCGCCGATTTCATTCGGGTTGGTCTTCGCGCGGTCCAGCACCCAGGCGGTCAATTCGTCGAGGTTATCCACCGCAGCAGCCAGCGGTTTGGTGAATTCGCTCAACTCGGCGCCGGCCGACGCAATGAACTGGCGGATCTCGTCGGCGAACAAGGTGTAGAACGCCCCGCCGCTGCCGACGATCTTGCGGCCCATCAAGTCCAGCGCCTGGATGCCGTTGGTGCCTTCGTAGATCTGGGTGATGCGCACGTCACGCACCAGTTGCTCCTGGCCCCATTCACGAATGTAGCCGTGGCCGCCAAACACTTGCTGGCCAAGCACGGTGGTTTCCAGGCCGAGGTCGCTCAAGAACGCCTTGGCGACGGGTGTCAGCAGCGCCACCAGGTTATCCGCACGCTCGCGGGCCGCCGGGTCTTCGCTGAACTTGGCGATGTCCAGTTGCGTCGCCACGTAAGTGGAGAATGCACGGCCGCCTTCGTTCGCCGCCTTCATGGTCAGCAGCATGCGCCGCACGTCCGGGTGGACGATGATCGGGTCGGCCACTTTGTCCTTGGCCTGGGCACCGGTCGGCGCACGGCTTTGCAGGCGGTCACGCGCGTATTCAATCGCGTTCTGGTACGAGCGCTCACCCGACGCCAGGCCCTGGATACCAACACCCAGGCGCTCGTAGTTCATCATGGTGAACATCGCCGCCAGACCCCGGTTCGGCTCGCCCACCAGGTAACCCACGGCGCCATCGAAGTTCATCACACAGGTCGCGGACGCCTGGATGCCCATCTTGTGTTCGATCGAGCCACAGCTCACCAGGTTACGCGCGCCCAGGCTGCCATCGGCATTGACCATGAACTTCGGCACGAGGAACAACGAAATGCCCTTGGGACCGGCCGGCGCATCCGGCAGCTTGGCCAGCACCAGGTGGATGATGTTGTCGGTCAGGTCGTGTTCGCCACCGGTGATGAAGATCTTGGTGCCGCTGATGGTGTAGGAACCGTCCGCCTGCGGCTCGGCCTTGGTGCGAATAATCCCCAGGTCCGTACCGGCGTGGGCTTCGGTCAGGCACATGGAGCCGGCCCACTCGCCGGAGTACATCTTCGGCAGGTAGATGGCCTTGAGTTCTTCACTGGCGTGGGTGTTGATCGACACACAGGCGCCGGACGTCAGCATCGGGTACAAGCCGAACGCCAGGCTCGACGAGTTAATCATCTCCTCGACCTGGGCCGAGACCGCCTTGGGCATGCCCATGCCGCCAAACATCGGATCACCGCCTACACCGACCCAACCGCCTTCAGCGTAGGTTTTGTAGGCCTGTGGATAACCGTCCGGGGTAAACACCGCCGTGTCTTCCCAACGGCAACCCTGCTCATCGCCGCCACGGCTGAGGGGGGCGATGGACTTGGCGGTGACTTTGCCGGCTTCTTCGAGGATGGCCTCTACGGTTTCGGCGTCAACGGTGTCTGCCAATGCCGGCAATTGGGCCCAAGTGGTGGCGACCTCAAAGACTTCATTGAGGACGAAGCGCATATCACGCAGCGGCGCTTTGTAATCAGCCATGGCAAACCTCGTGAGAACGTGAAAAGTAATTCGGTAAGTGTCGGTTTTACAGGCTCCGAGTGTACCCGAACAACTTTTCAGACACATAGGGTCCACTTGTGACTGATTGGTATTTTTAAGTCATCAGAGTGCAAATGCCTCCGCCGGCAGACTCATCAGGCATTCGCTGCCCGCTTCCACCGCCGCGCGGTGCGTGGCGGTACGTGGCAACAGGCGTTTGAAGTAGAACTCGCAGGTGGCCAGCTTGGCCTTGGCGAAGTCGGCATCATCCTGCTCAAGGGCTGCGATCGCCATGCGCAACCATAGATAGGCGAGTACCACGTAGCCGCTGTACATCAAGTAATCCACAGCTGCCGCGCCGACCTCATCGGGGTTCTTCATGGCGGCCATCCCGACCTTGGTGGTCAGCTCGCCCCATTCCCCATTCAGTTGATTGAGTTGCGCCACATAAGCCTTGAGCTGAGGATGCTCGGCGTTTGCCCCGCAGAACTTATGCACAATTTTGGTAAACCCGCGCAGCAACTTGCCCTGGCTGCCGAGCACCTTGCGCCCCAGCAAGTCGAGGGCCTGGATGCCGTTGGTGCCCTCATAGATCGGCGCAATCCGCGCATCCCGTGCCAGTTGCTCCATGCCCCATTCGCGAATGTAACCGTGGCCGCCGAATATCTGCATGCCGTGGTTGGTCACCTCCAGGCCGGTGTCGGTCATAAAGGCCTTGCAGATCGGGGTGAGGAACGCCAACAGGTCTTCGGCCTCCTGGCGCTGCGCCGCGTCGCTGCTCAGGTGCGCAGTGTCGAGCAACTGCGCGGTGAAATAGGTCAGGGCGCGGTTGCCTTCGTTGAAGGCTTTCCTGGTCAGCAACATGCGCCGCACATCGGGGTGCACGATGATCGGGTCGGCGGCTTTGTCCGGGGCCTTGGCGCCGGTCAGTGCGCGCATCTGCAGGCGGTCGTTGGCGTATTTGATCGCGCCCTGGAAGCTCGCCTCGCCATTGCACAAGCCCTGCATGCCGGTGCCCAGGCGCGCGTGGTTCATCATGGTGAACATGCAGTTGAGGCCCTTATTTGCCTCGCCGATCAGGAAGCCCTTGGCCCCGTCGAAGTTCAGCACGCAGGTGGCCGACGCCTTGATGCCCATCTTGTGTTCGATGGAACCGCAGTGCACCGCGTTGCGCGCGCCGGAGTCGGCATGGAACTTGGGCACGATAAACAACGAGATGCCCTTGGTGCCCGCCGGCGCATCCGGCAGCTTGGCCAGCACCAGGTGGATGATGTTCGCGCTCATGTCATGCTCGCCGGCCGAGATGAAAATCTTGCTCCCGGTGAGCGCATAACTGCCGTCTGCCTGGGGCACGGCGCGGGTCTTGATAAGGCCCAGGTCGGTGCCGCAGTGGGCTTCGGTGAGGCACATGGTGCCGGTCCACTCGCCGGCGGTGAGTTTGCTCAGGAAGGTGTCTTTCTGCTCAGCGCTGCCGTGGGCGTGGATCGCCGACATGGCGCCGTGGGTCAGGCCCGGGTACATGCCCCAGGACGTGTTGCTGGAGCCGATCATCTCGCTGAGCACCAGGCCCAGGGATTGCGGCAAGCCTTGGCCGCCGTAGGCCGGATCTGCCGCCACGCCGTGCCAGCCGCCGTCAACGTATTGGGCGAAAGCTTCCTTGAAGCCCTTGGGTGTGGTGACCACGCCGTTGTCGAAATGGCAGCCTTCTTCATCGCCACTGCGGTTCAGCGGTGCGAGCACGTTTTCGCAGAATTTCGCGCCTTCTTCGAGGATTGCGCTGACCATGTCCGGGCTGGCGTCGGTCGCCCCCAGCGCAGCGTAGTGGCCGTGGAAATCAAACACGTTGTCGATCAGAAAGCGCATGTCGCGCAGGGGAGCTTTGTAGTCAGGCATGGCAATGTCTCCGGCAGCAGATGGCTTCAACCTACTGCCGGCAACACGCCTGGACAATCACTGTAGCGCTGCTGAATACAGCGCCATTACTCAACCGGCAGCGCTCTCCATGCGTACCGCGCCACGCCGGGTTTGCCCGGCCGCGATCACGCAATTGCGCCCCGCGCCCTTGGCGGCGTACAGCGCCTGGTCGGCGGACTTGAGCACTTCTTCGCTGGTGCGCTGCTCGGCCTGGCGCTCGGCCACGCCGATACTCACGGTCACCGACACACTGCTTGCCCCGCTGCCCACGCGCCGCTGGCGACCTTGCTGATCGTCCTGCGGGCGGTCCGGGTTGCGCAGCTTGATGTCGTAGTTGGCGATGATCTCGCGGATCTCTTCCAGGTGCGGCATGCATTCGTCCAGGGTCTTGCCGGCAAACACCACGGCGAACTCTTCCCCGCCATACCGATAAGCGCGCCCGCCACCGTTGACCTTGGCCAACTTGCTCGCCACCAGGCGCAGCACCTGGTCCCCCACGTCGTGGCCATGGGTGTCGTTGAAGCGCTTGAAGTGATCGACGTCGGTCATCGCCAGTACGTAGTTGCGCCCCAGGCGCTGCATGCGCTCGTTCAGTGCACGCCGCCCCGGCAAGCCGGTCAGCTCGTCGCGGAATGCCATTTGATACGCCTCGTGGGCCACGCCGGCGGCGATCATCAGCATCACCTGGCTGCACATGATGTTGAGGGTGAACGGCAGGATGAAGGTTTGCGGCAACATCCAGAACAACCCGACAAACCCCACCAGTTGCGCCGCGTGCAGCGGGCGGGGCTGATACCAGTACTGCGCCGCGAGGGTCAGGAAACCGATCAGGAACATCGGGTACGACAACTGGATCAGGCTCATCCAGCTGCCATGCAGCGCCGGCCAGCGAATCTCGGCCAGCCAGTTCAGCAGCGCCTGGGGATAACTTTGCTCCAACGCCAACGCAACGCTGCCGACAGCAAACAACACCGCACAGCGTGCGATGAAGTCGCGGAACAGGTGGGTCTTTTCCTGCCACAGCGCGTAGATGCTGAACAACAGCGGCAACAACAGGCAACACAAGTGGAACACCACGGCGGCGTCTTCGCGCACGCGGCCATTGTCGCGGTAGTAGTCGGTCTGGGTATCCAGCAGGAAATACGCGACGTACACCGTAATCATCAGGAACAGTTCGCGCTGGCGACGGTACACCGCGCAATACGAACCGCCGAGCAACAGCACCAGGGTCGGCAGCACGTTGAACAGCGAGGTAAAGAAGACGTTGAGGTCCTTGACGTACGCAGCCGAGAGCCCGGCCAGCAACAGCAGCAACGAAGGGAGAAAATGACTGAACCGTACAGCGGACACGCGTGACAAGGGTAAAACTCCGACCCGCAAATGAATGATGGCACTGTGCCTGTATGCAGACAGTTAAGCACAACCTGGCACGCATGTATCACATTGCCATCACTGTAACGGCAGCCGAAGGTAATCCCTGAGCGCTGTACTGGGGTTTTTTATCACCCACAAAAAAGCCGCCGCTCCCGTACAGGAGCGGCGGCTCTGGAAGTGAACCCGGTAAGGCTTAGTAAGCCAGGCCGAAGTCTTCTTCTTTCATGTCCATCAGGTTGTTGGCACCCGACAGCATGGTGGCTTTATGGGCCAGGGTCCGCGGCAGGATGCGCTGGAAGTAGAAGCGCGCCGTCTGCAGCTTGGCGGTGTAGAACGCCTCTTCGGTGGTGCCGGCGGCCAGTTTCTCGGCCGCCAGGCGCGCCATGTCGGCCCAGAAGTACGCCAGGCACGCGTAACCGGAGTACATCAGGTAATCCACCGAGGCGGCACCGACTTCTTCGCGGTCCTTCATCGCGGCCATGCCGACCTTCATGGTCAACTCGCCCCACTCTTTGTTCAGTGCCACCAGCGGTGCAACGAATTCCTTGACGGCTTCGTTGCCTTCGTTGGCCTGGCAGAACTTGTGCACGATCTTGGTGAAGCCCTTGAGCGCTTCGCCTTGGGTCATCAGCACTTTGCGGCCCAGCAGGTCGAGGGCCTGGATGCCGGTGGTGCCTTCGTACAGCATCGAGATGCGGCTGTCGCGTACGTTCTGCTCCATGCCCCACTCGGCGATGAAACCGTGGCCGCCGTAGATCTGCACGCCGTGGTTGGCGGATTCAAAACCGACTTCGGTCATGAACGCCTTGGCGATTGGGGTCATGAAGGCCAGCAGGCCATCGGCTTGCTTCTTGGCTTCGTCGTCGGTGCCGTACTTGACGATGTCCACTTGCTTGGCGGTGAAGTACACCATCGCACGGTTGCCTTCGGCGAAGGCTTTCATGGTCAGCAGCATGCGGCGCACGTCGGGGTGCACGATGATCGGGTCGGCGGCTTTGTCTGGCGCTTTCGGGCCAGTCAGGGAGCGCATCTGCAGGCGGTCGCGAGCGTATTTCAGGCCGCCCTGGAAGCCGATCTCGGCGTGGGACAGGCCTTGCAGCGCAGTGCCCAGGCGCGCGGTGTTCATAAAGGTGAACATGCAGTTCAGGCCTTTGTTCGCCGGGCCGATCAGGAAACCGGTGGCCGCGTCGAAGTTCATCACGCAGGTGGCGTTGCCGTGGATGCCCATCTTGTGTTCCAGGGAACCACAGGTCACCGCGTTGCGCTCGCCCACCGAACCATCGGCGTTAGGCAGGAACTTCGGCACGATAAACAGCGAGATGCCTTTGGTGCCGGCCGGTGCGTCCGGCAGGCGGGCCAGGACGATGTGGACGATGTTGTCGGCCATGTCGTGTTCACCGGCCGAGATGAAGATCTTGGTGCCGGAGACTTTGTAGGAACCGTCGGCCTGAGGCTCGGCCTTGGTGCGCAGCATGCCCAGGTCGGTGCCGCAGTGTGGCTCGGTCAGGCACATGGTGCCGGTCCATTCGCCCGATACCAGCTTGGTCAGGTAAGCGTCTTGCTGCTCGGGGGTGCCGTGTTCGGAAATGGTGTTCATCGCCCCGTGGGACAGGCCCGGGTACATGCCCCACGACCAGTTGGCAGCGCCAACCATTTCGCTCACCGCCAGGCCCAGGGATTCCGGCAGGCCTTGGCCGCCGTGCTCCACGTCGTGGGCCAGGCTTGGCCAGCCGCCTTCGACGAATTGCTTGTAGGCTTCTTTGAAACCCGTCGGGGTTTTAACGCCTGACTCACTCCAGGTACACCCTTCGATGTCGCCCACGCGGTTCAACGGTGCCAGTACTTGCTCACAGAACTTGGCGCCTTCTTCGAGAATGGCGTCAACCATGTCCGGGGTAGCG
The DNA here is from genome assembly GCF_024655625.1 of Pseudomonas sp. 18.1.10. Lineage (NCBI taxonomy): Bacteria > Pseudomonadati > Pseudomonadota > Gammaproteobacteria > Pseudomonadales > Pseudomonadaceae > Pseudomonas > Pseudomonas sp. 18.1.10. Next base: position 27,671 of record NZ_JANLGL010000006.1, on the reverse strand, counting down.
TCCTGGCAAGCCGGCAGGCTTTGATAGTGCGCTTCATAGCCAAGCAGTTCGTCACGAACGAAGCGAATATCACGCAAGGGGGCCTTGTAGTCAGGCATAGCGATAAACCTCTGCTGATGTATCTGGAATGAACAACCGCGTGGATTTGTTGTGGCGGTCAAACAGGTGTTTGAAACATACGTTTACGACCTGGGGATGTCAAGCGTCGCTCGGATGCCGTTTGTCATGACGCGGGTCAATCCCAGGCGCAACAACGCCTGCGGCAAGACGCCACGTAATTCGAGGAGTGTAGAAGTTCAGGAGGGCGGCCGAGGTCAAATGTGGGAGCTGGCTTGCCTGCGATGCGGGCGCCGCGGTGCATCAGAAGAATCGAGTTGAAGCCATCGCAGGCAAGCCAGCTCCCACAGAAGAGCCAGCAAGCATGGAGAGAGGTGATTAAGCGTAGGTATCGATCAACGTACCGAGCATTTCATCCGAAGCCTTGGCGACTTTGGCGCCCAGCTCCACTTGAAACTTGCCTTGCGCCATCTCGACCATATTGCTCGCCGAGTTGGAAGGCTGCGCACGGTCATTCGCGCGTAGACGATCAACCTGTGCATCCGAGGGCTGGGTCGTCGCGGCGCTGGCGATTTTGCCGGCGGCCTGGTCGACACGGTTCTGCCCGGTCTGAATGGTGCTCAGGCCCGAATAAAACGCGCTGCTTCCAGAGATGTCCATGGCGTAAGCCTGCCTTTAGAGAATCGTGAACGCTGATTGAAGCAGAGAAACCGGCAAAACACCCGTCAAAAACACTAATGGCATAATGCCTTCGCGATAGCCAAAATCAGTCAAGCAGGTCCAGCTGCAAGTATTCGGCGACCGCTTCAGCCCCAGCGTGCTTGAGTTTCGGCACGCGGCCCAGGCAGGGCGCAGGCAGGCGTTCGGCCAGGGTCGCGAGGTTTTCTTCCAGACGGGAGGTCTTGGGGTCGATGATATTGGCCACCCAGCCCGCCAGCGGCAGACCGTCCCGCGCAATGGCTTCGGCGGTGAGCAATGCATGGCTGATGCAACCCAGGCGCACGCCCACCACCAGGATCACCGGCAGCTTCAACGCGATGGCCAGGTCGGACAGATTGGCCTGATCGGCCAAAGGCACGCGCCAGCCGCCCGCGCCTTCGATCAAGGTGAAATCCGCGTCCCGCGCCAACACCTGCTGCATGGGCTTGAGCAGCGATTGCACCGTGAGCGCCACGCCGGCTTCCCGGGCCGCCAGATGGGGCGCGATGGCCGGCTCGAACGCCACCGGGTTGACCTCGGCGTAACTCAGCGGCAAGGAACACTCGGCCAACAACGCCAGTGCATCGGCGTTGCGCAGGCCCTTGGGCGTGACCTGACAACCGGATGCCACCGGCTTGCCTGCGGCGGTACTTTTGCCGGCCTGTCGCGCCGAATGCAGCAGCCCGGCGGCGACGGTGGTCTTGCCGACGTCGGTGTCGGTGCCCGTAATGAAATAAGCGGCGCTCATAACGGTTTCTCCAGTACTGCGTAGACCACCTGATAAGTCGCCCGCAGGCCCTGGGCCTGACGGAACTGCTCGTAAGCGTTCACCAGTGCAACAATCCGCGCGCGCCCCGTCAACCCTCCCGGCCGGCCGGGGTTGAGGTTGTGCGCGCCCAGCGCCTTCAATTCATGGGTCAGGCTGCGCACATCCGGGTAATGCAACACATGGGGTTGGCGCTCCAGGCTGACCACACGCAAACCGCTGGCCGCGCACAACTGCTGATACGTCGCGAAGGTGCGGAAACGGTTGACGTGCACCAGACCATCCGCCGCGCGCCAACTTTCACGCAGTTCATCCAGCGTACCGACGCACAGGCTGGTGAACGCCAGCACACCACCGGGTTGCAGCACGCGATAGGCCTCGCTGAGCACCGCCTCGAAATTCGCGCACCACTGCACGGCGAGGGAGGAGAAGATCAGTTGCAAGCTTTGAGCTTTAAGCGGCAAGCGTTCGGCGTCGCCTGCGATGAAATGCTGCGCGCCGCCCAATGGCCGGGCGTGATTGAGCATGCCCTCGGCGATATCCAGCGCCACGCCTTGGCTGGCGGGCAAACGCTCGCCCAGCACACGGCTGAAGTACCCCGTGCCACAGCCCATATCCAGCCAACGCTGTGGCGCAAAGCCGGACGGCAAACGTGCCAGCAACTCGCCGCCGACGGCCCGTTGCAACTCGGCCACGCTGTCATAACTGGCCGCCGCGCGGGAAAACGACGCCGCGACCTGGCGCTTGTCCGGCAAGGCGCCCGGCAGTGGGGGGAGGGATAAATCAGTCATCAACGCACTCATGCAAAAAAGCCTGGATGGCCCCCGCGACACCGTGGGGGTCTTCCAGAAGAAAAGCGTGACCGGCCTGTTCAATCAGGCCGATTTCAACATCGGGCAACACGCTCAACAGGGCGCTTGCCGCTTCGGCGGGCACCAGCTCATCCAGCCCGGCGAACAGGTGCATCTGCGGGCCGCGATACGCCAGCAAGGCGTCGCGGGTATCGAGTTGGGCGAGCAGTTCAAGGCCGCTCATCAACACGCGGGACGGCGTATTCGGCGCCCCACTGACCAGCAAACGCGCGAGCCCACGCGGGTCGGCGGCGCCCTTGGCGCACAACAGGCCGAAGCGTTTCAGGGTGACTTGGGAATCTGCATGGCAGCCGGCGAGGAAGGCGTCGAAGGTCTCGGCGGGCATCGCACTCGGCCAACCGTCATGGGCGACGAAACACGGGTTGCTCGCCAGGGTCAGCAAGCCACAGCAGCGCTCGCCGCGCCGCGCCGCCAGTTCCGTGGCGAGCATGCCGCCCAGGGACCAGCCGCCCAGCCAGGCGTTGTCCGGCAAGGTGGCGTCGAGTTCATCCAGCCATTCGTCGAGGTCACTGGACTCCAGCGCCGGCAACGGTTCGATCTGCACCCGCAGGTGTTCGTCGAGGCCCTGCAAGGCGGCGGCCAAGGGTTCCAGCGGCGATACGCCGAGGCCCCAGCCGGGCAACAAGATCAGTCGATCACGCATGGTCGGGCTCCATGGCGCCTAACAAGCGGAAACACTCTTCCAATGCGTTTAACAATAGCTGCACCTGCGCCTCGGTGTGGGCCGCCGTCAAGGTCACGCGCAAACGCGCGCTGCCGGCCGGCACGGTGGGCGGACGGATCGCGGTGACCATCAAGCCACGCTCGCGCAGCATCTGCGACAGGCGCACGGCCTTGGCGCTGTCGCCAATCAGGATCGGCTGGATCGGCGTAAAGCTCGCCATCAAATCCAGGCCAAGCTGCTCGGCGCCCTGGCGGAACTGGTGGATCAGGCCGTTGAGGTGCGCGCGTCGCCAATGCTCGGTGCGCAGCAGCTCCAGACTTTTCAGCGTGGCGCAGGCCAGCGCCGGTGGTTGGCTGGTGGTGTAGATATACGGCCGGGCGAACTGGATCAGGCTTTCGATCAGCTCTTCGCTGCCGGCCACAAAGGCGCCCGCCGTGCCGAACGCCTTGCCGAGGGTGCCGACCAACACGGGCACGTCCTCCTGGCTCAAGCCGAAATGCTCGACGATCCCGCCGCCGGTGGCACCCAACGGACCAAAACCGTGGGCGTCATCCACCATCAGCCACGCGCCTTTTGCGCGGGTTTCACGGGCCAGCGCGGGCAAGTCGGCCAAGTCGCCGTCCATGCTGAACACGCCGTCGGTGACGACCAAGGTGTTGCCGGTGGCCTTTTCCAGGCGCTTGGCCAGGCTGGCGGCGTCGTTGTGCAAATAGCGATTGAAACGCGCCCCGGACAGCAAGCCTGCATCCAGCAGCGAGGCGTGGTTAAGCCGGTCTTCCAGCACCGTATCGCCCTGCCCCACCAGCGCCGTGACTGCGCCGAGGTTGGCCATGTAGCCGGTGGTGAACAGCAGCGCGCGTGGCCGGCCGGTGAGGTCGGCCAGGGCTTCTTCCAGCTCGTGGTGTGGCGTCGCATGCCCCACCACCAAGTGCGAAGCGCCGCCGCCCACACCCCAGCGGGATGCACCGGCGCGCCAGGCTTCGATCACGTGCGGGTGATTGGCCAGGCCCAGGTAATCGTTGTTGCAGAACGCCAGCAACGGCTGGCCGTCCACCACCACTTGCGGGCCTTGGGGGCTTTGCAGCAGCGGGCGTTGACGATAAAGGTGTTCGGCACGGCGGGCAGCGAGGCGCGCGGAGAGATCGAAAGACATGCTGGCCTCGATAAAGCAGACTGAACGCGGTTCAACTGTGGGAGCGGGCTTGCTCGCGAAGACGGTAGACCGATCAACACAAGCTCAAGCCGGCACCTTCTTCACCCGCAACGCCTTCGCCTTGGCCTCCACCCCGAGGTACATCACCAACGCAATCAGCAGCGGCAAAATAAAGTAGATCGCCCGATAAGCAATCAACCCCGCCAGCAAACTGCCCCGCGAGGCCTCATGTTGCAGTAGCCCGATAAATACGGCCTCCAACACCCCAAGCCCTGCCGGGATATGGGTGATTACGCCGGCAATGGCGCTTATCAGCAACACCCCCAGTACCAACGGGTAGTCCAGCTTGGCCGGCAGCAGGGTGAAAATCACCGCCGCCATCAGCGACCAATTCAATGCGCCCAATGCCAACTGCAAGCACGCCATGCGCACCGACGGCAGGTTGATCTCCATGCCGCGAACCGACCACTCGCGCTTTTTCGAGAATTGGCAGGCGGCCAGGTAACCCAGGCTGAGCAGCACCAACACCACCCCAATGCCCTGCAACGCGCCGGTGCTGACTTTCCACCCCGGCGGCATCGTCACCAGGCCACTGCTGAAAATCACCCCGGCCAGCGCCATATAGCCAAACCAATTGGTCGCCAGGCTCAGCCCCAGGATCTTGGCGATATTGCCGGTGCTCACCCCCAGCCGCGAATACAGCCGGTAGCGCATGGCAATGCCGCCAACCCACGCGCTGAGGTTGAGATTGAAGGCGTAGCTGATGATGCCCACCGGGAGGATCTGCTTCCACGTCAAGTCTTGGCGAATGTAGGTGCGGCCGATCAGATCAAAGCTGGCGTACACCAAGAAACTGCACAGCGTCACCGCGCCGGCGATCAGCAAGGTACGCAGCTTGAAGTCGCCCAGGGTCTGTAGCACTTCGCTCCAGTCGATGCGCCGGGCGAGCAGGGTGAACAACATGATCAGCGCCAGGAAGAACACCACGGTCAGCGGTTTCTTCCAGCGTTTGAAGCGCGATTCAGCGGTCATGGGCCTGGCCCTCAAACGGTTTCAGCCGCGGTTTATGGGCGGGCAGCCAACCGGTCATCGCGGGGAAGTGACGCATCACATGAAACACCAGGAAACCTACAGTCAATCGCCACAACCACAAACGCGGCTTGCGGTTTTCCGGCATGGTCTGGCAGTGATCGCGGGCGAGTATTTCCAGGCGCGCGTAGAGCTGTTGGTTGAAGGCGCGATCGCGTATCAGCACGTTGGCTTCCAGGTTCAGCGCCAGGCTCAACGGGTCCAGGTTGCTCGAACCCACGGTGCTCCAGTCGTCATCCACCAGCGCGACTTTGCCGTGCAGCGGGCGCTGGCAATACTCGTGGATCACCACGCCATCCTTGAGCAGGTAGTCGTAGAGCATGCGCGCGGCGAGCTTGGCCAGAAGCACGTCCGGCTGGCCCTGCATGACCAGTTGCACCTGCACGCCACGACGCGCCGCGTTGCGGATCTCCCGCAGCAGGCGGTAGCCAGGGAAGAAGTAGGCGTTGGCGATCACCACACGCTTTTGTGCCTGGCCCAGGGCGTGGATATACGCCTCTTCGATGTCATCGCGGTGTCGCACGTTGTCGCGATAAATCAAGCGCACCATGCCCTCGCCATCGGGAGGCCCTGCGCAAGGCTGCTGCTGGCGCCGCCGCCAACCGCGCCGGGCGCGTACCTGACGGCCGCTTTGTGCGAGGGCGAAATGATGCAGGTCGGCCACCGCCGGGCCCGTCACCTGCACCGCATAATCCTGCTTGGCCTCGGGGCCGAAATCCCCCAGATGGTCGGCGGAAAAATTGATCCCGCCGATAAACGCCACGGCGGCGTCTACCACGACGATCTTGCGATGCAGGCGGCGAAACCAGTTGGTGCGAAAGCCCAGGGTTTTCGGCGCCGGGTCGAACATCTGCACCGTCACCCCGGCGTCCGCCAGCTCACCGAGAAACGCCGGGCTCAGCTCGCCGCAGCCAAAGCCGTCGAGGCTGACCACCACCTTCACGCCACGCTGCGCCGCGTCGATCAGGATGCGTTGCAGCTCATGCCCCACCTTGTCTTCGAACAGGATAAAGGTCTCCAGCAGGATCTCCCGCCGCGCCTCGCGCAGGGCCTCGAAGACCTTGGGGAAGTACGCCTCGCCGTTTTCCAGCAACTGCACCTGGTTATCGCTGTGCCAGCCGTAGTCCAGGTCGCGGGCCTGGGCGGCGTCCGGCGGCTGGTCGGTGGCGATGTGTTCGACGGCGACGCTCATAGCTCAATCTCCACCGACAGCGGCACGTGGTCTGACAGATGGGACCAGGGGCGGGTGGTCAGCACCCGGGGGTTGTGCACCTTGAGGTGGCGCACGTAGATGCGGTCCAGCGGCAACAGCGGCAGGCGCGCCGGGAAGGTGCGTGCCGGTTTGCCGTGGGCCTGCATGAACACTTCGGTGAGGCCGCTCTGGCTCAGGTCAGCCTTCTGCCGCCAATCGTTGAAATCGCCGGCCACCACCAGCGGCGCATCGGCCGGAATCTCGCGGATACGTTGCTCCAGCAGGCGCAGTTGCTGCTGGCGATGCACCTCGCGCAGGCCCAGGTGGATGCAGATCGCATGCACCTCCTGCCCGGTGCCGGGCAGTCGCAGTACGCAGTGCAGCAGGCCACGGTTTTCATGGCCACTCTGGGAGATGTCCAGGTTGTCGTAGCGCACGATCTGGAATTTCGACAGCAGCGCATTACCGTGGTCCCCGTGGGGATAGACCGCATTGCGCCCGTAAGCGAACTGCGGCCAGATGCTGTCGGCGAGGAATTCGTATTGCGGCATGTTCGGCCAGTCGCTGTAGCGCTGCGGGTGGCGTTCGTGGGTGCCGTGGATCTCCTGCAGGAACACCATGTCCGCGCCCACACTGCGCACGGCTTCGCGCAGCTCGGGCAGGATGAAACGCCGGTTCAGGGCGGTAAACCCCTTATGGATATTGACCGTCAGCACTGTGAAGCGGTTGATGGCAACGCTGGGGGTGACGGGCATCCAGTCGGGACTCGCAGCCATGGTTGCTCCTGAAAATGAGTGGGGCTTTGCCCCCGTTTAAGGCTGACTCTAGGGAGCGGCGGAAAGTTTCCAGCGTCCTACGGACGGCATAAACATGGCCGGGCGGGGGAACGATCAAGGCGCAAACCCGTCAGTTCCTTACAGACCCTGCTGAAGGAGCCCGGTGTTTTGCTGAACTCAAAGACCGCATTACTGCTCGGTGCGCTGCTGTTGTGCGGCAGCGGCGCACTGCAAGCCGCCGACCCGCAACCCGAAGCGCCGGCCAAGCCGGAACTGCTGGTGGAAGGCGGCCTGCTCGGGGCCATCAGTTCCAGCATCGACAATGTGCAGGACAAGCTCGACCTCAATCAGAGCCTGGTCGATGCCTGGCGCCTGCGTGCAGATCGGGCGGCAGACGAAGTAGGGCGGCTGGTGGACCAGACGTCAGAACGTTCGCCATGGAGCGTCGCCGGGGACTTCCTGCTGTTATCCGGGGTGTGGATCGGCGCGTTTGCGTTGCTCACGCTGTTGGGGCGCTGGTTCGTGCAGCGCCTGAACCGGCGCGCCTTTGTCGAACAACGCGGGCGCCTGCAAGCCGTGCTCGGCTACGTGGTGCCCTATACGCTCCCGGCCCTTGTCTGCCTGCCTTTGACGCTTTACGTCAGCCATTTTTTACCCACATCAGTCGGACGAGCGCTGGCGCTGTGTTTTGCCTACGCCACCAGCAGCGGGATCTTTTCCACATCGATGCTGTTGTGTGTGATCGTCATGTTCAACCTCGGCCACAAGCGGCCGGCCGTGGCGATTATTCGCAGTTATTGCCCCAAGCCGCTGTTCCTGATCGGCTTTCTCGCCGCCCTCAGCGATGCCCTGACCAGCCCGCAAATCGCTCGCCAGCTCGGCGGCAATATCACCAGCAGTATCGCGGTGTTCACCGGCCTGTTTGCTGCGGTGATCTTCGGCGTGCTGGTGGTACGCCTGCGCCGGCCGGTGGCCCACTTGATCCGCAATCGGCCGCTGGCCCAGCGCCTCAAGCACCCGGCGTTGCAGCAATCGCTGCGGGTGTTTTCCGGGCTGTGGTATTGGCCGATCCTGTTGATGGTGCTGGTCTCGGCGATCAATTTGATTGGTGCTGGTGACGACAATCAAAAGGCCCTGCGTTGTGCGTTGTTCACCACGATCCTGCTGATCGGCACGGTGTTTCTCAGCACCGTGCTGCAACACCTGTTCAAGTCCCGCAGCCAGGTGGCGATCCAGCGCAGCAGTGCCTACAAGGAGCGATTCCTCAGCCTGTTGCACGCGATTTTGCGCATCGCCATGGCCATTGGGTTTATCGAGATCCTCGGGCGCATCTGGGGCGTCTCGTTGTTTGAGTTTGCCGAGCGCAATTCCATCGGCCGGGCGATCAGCGATTCCCTCAGCAGCATCGGCTTGATCCTGCTGATGACCTGGCTGTTTTGGGTGGTGCTCGACACGGCGATCCAGGAGGCCTTGAAGCCACCCGTCAACAAACGCTCCAGCCGCCAGCCGAGCACGCGGGTGAAAACCATCCTGCCGCTGGTGCGTAACGCGGTGAAAATCATCCTGGTGGTGATCTGCGCGATCACCACCATGGCCAACCTGGGGATCAACGTCGCGCCGCTGCTGGCGGGTGCCGGGGTGGTGGGCCTGGCGATTGGCTTTGGCTCGCAGCAACTGGTGCAGGATGTGATCACCGGGCTGTTCATCATCATCGAAGACACCCTGTCCATCGGCGATTGGGTGGTGCTCGACTCCGGCCATGCCGGCACCGTCGAAGGCCTGACCATCCGCACCCTGCGCTTGCGTGACGGCAAGGGGTTTGTGCATTCGGTGCCGTTCGGGCAGATCAAGGCGGTCACCAACCAGTCGCGGCAATTTGCCTACGCGTTCTTCTCGGTGCAGTTCACCTACGACACCGATGTGGACAAGGCCGTGGAGTTGATCCGCGAGGCGGGCCAGTCGATCCGTGACGATGGGTTCCTCAAGTACAACCTGCAAGGGTCGCTGGAGGTGTTCGGCGTGGATAAGATGGACCTCAACGGCGTGGTGCTCACGGCGCAGTTCCGTACCGTGTCGGGTGGGCAATATGCGGTGAGCCGTGCCTTCAACCAGCGCTTGAAGAAGCTTGTGGATAACTGCGCGGAGGTGCAGTTCGCGCAGACTTATCCACAGCAGGTCATGGTGCCCGTCAAGCCGCCCCTTGAGCATGAACTGTCAGAGGCTGGCGCGAAGACAGTTAATCCGTGACGGTTGCGCTACAAACCCGCAAAATGCAACGATTCTGACCAATACTTAATTAGCCATCGTTCCACACTGACCGGGCCTGCACACTCTATGCGAATGCGCCTTATGTTATTGGGCGGCGGGAATGCCCTCGGGCAGGCGCTGATTCGCCTCGGTGCAGAGGAAGACATCGGTTTCCTCGCCCCCAAACCGCCCCAAGACGGCTGGGATGCCGCGAGCCTTACCCAATTGCTCGACGACACCCGTCCCGATGCGTTAATCAACCTCGCCTACTACTTCGACTGGTTCCAGGCCGAAGCCGTCAGCGAAACCCGTTTGGCCGCCCAGGAATTCGCCATCGAACGCCTGGCCGAACTGTGCCAGCACCACACTATTACCTTGCTGCAACCCTCCAGCTACCGCGTGTTCGATGGCTCCCGTGCCACCGCCTACAGCGAAAAGGACGAGCCGGTGCCCCTGGGCCTGCGCGGCCAGGCGTTGTGGCGCATCGAGCAGAGCGTGCGCGCCACTTGCCCGCAACATGTGTTGCTGCGCTTTGGCTGGCTGCTGGATGACAGCGTCGATGGCACCCTCGGGCGCTTCCTCGCCCGGGCCGAGAAGCCGGATGAATTGCTGATGGCGGACGACCGTCGCGGCAACCCGACGCCGGTCGATGATGCGGCGCGGGTGATCCTCTCGGTGCTCAAGCAACTCGATTGCGCGGCGCCGTTGTGGGGCACCTATCACTACGCGGGCCAGGAGGCGACCACGCCGTTGGCGCTGGGCCAGGCGATCCTCACGGAAGCGCGTACGTTTCATCCGCTGGCGATTGAATCACCCACCGCCCAGGCCCATGCGGCGCGGCCGGATGCGAGTGATGAGCCGCAACACGCGGTGCTGGCTTGCAAGAAGATCCTGCACACCTTTGGCATCAAGCCACGAGCGTGGCGGGCGGGGTTGCCGGCGTTGCTGGATCGGTTCTACCGGCATACCTGAAGAAACAGAGATCCAAATGTGGCAGCGGGCTTATGTGGGAGCGGGCTTGCTCGCGAAAGCGGTGGATCAGTCACATCTCTGTTGACTGACACGCCGTCTTCGCGAGCAAGCCCGCTCCCACACAAGCCCGCTCCCACATGTTTTATGCAGTGTTGCTTAAATCAGGGTCAGAACTTGTAGCCAATACCCACCATGTAAACCATCGGGTCCACGTCCACATTGACCTTGGCGCGAGTGCCTTGGCCCAGGGCGTTGTTGTCCACGGTGGCCTTGGTGCTGATGTCGATGTAGCGCGCCTGGGCGTTAATCATCCACTTGTCATTTATCATGTAATCCGCACCGATTTGCGCAGCCCAGCCCCAGGAGTTTTCCGCCTTGAAGTTGCTGAAGCCTGCGCCCTGGGCGCGGCTGCCGACGTGTTCGTCGTAGATCCAGGTGTAGTTGATACCGGCGCCTACGTACGGTTGGAAGGCGGACTTGTTGTCCAACGGGTAGTACACGATGCTCAAGGTCGGCGGCAGGTGTTTCAGGGTGCCGAGCTTACCGTTGGCGGCGCCCAGGGCGGTGCCCTTGATCTTCACGTCGTGCTCGAATGGCGTGGCGGCCAGCAGTTCGATACCGACGTGGTTGGTCAGCATGTAAGCGAAGTTCAGACCCAGTTGGGTGTCGCTGCTCATGGTCGCCTTGCCGCCCAGGTTGGCCCCGGCCAATGGGCCCTGGTCAACTTTGACGGTGCCGCTGTCGGCCTTCGGGTTCACGGTGATTGCACCGGCGCGAACCAGAATGTCGCCCGCTTCGTGAGCGTGGGCAACCGGGGCGACGAGGGCGAGCGCGAAGAGGGACGCGCCGAGCAGGGACTTGTTCATGGGAGCTCCAAAGGACGTTTAAAAGTTGTAGGTCCAATGGTAAAGATCGTTCCGTGCGGTCTTTTGATTCAGCTCAATGAAAGGGCGATCAGCGTTATTCCTGCAGTTCGTACATGTAAATTTTCTCGGCCTCCATCTGGTAACCAGCATCGGCCAGCTCGCTGGTGGAGGCTTTGACCTGCATCGCGCCTTCGATCCAGTACGGCTGGTACAGCTCATCGAGCTTCACGCCGACTTCGCTTTTCACATGCACGATCTGGTTCGACGGCGGCGGCGGCACATGGATGCACGCGCCGAAATACGGCACCAGCAGGAACTCGGTGGTGCGACCTTCTTCGCTGACTTCCAGCGGCACGATATAACCCGGCAAGCGAATATGCTGACCGTCAAGCGCCTGCACCACCGGCGCGTTGGGCAGGTCCTGCTTGGCTGCTGGCGCGGCTTCGGCCGACAAGGCATCGGCCATGCCTGACAGATCGTGCAGCGGTTTCATGTTTGGCACTTCCGGCGGCGCGTCAGGTGGGATCATCTCCTGCCACGACAAATCCTTGGGCTGGTCGCCGGCCCACACGGGCGCGCTCAGCAGCAACAACAGCGCAAACAGGGCACGACGCATCAAAGCCTTCCTCATAAACGTATGGACAGGCCGTCGGCCAGTGATTGTCGATAGGCGCGCCACGCAGGCACGCTGCCCATCAACAGCGCGGCGGCCAGGATACCGGCGAGCAGCGTCCATTCATATTCGCTCGGCCAGGCCATCGGCAAGTCCAGGCCGTAGTTGGCCTGCAAATAACCGCGGGAGGCGGCGATGCACACATACAGCAAGCCAACCCCTGCGACCACGCCAGACAACGCCAGGGCGAAGGCTTCGAAGATCAGTAGCGTCGCGATATGCCACGGGCGGGCGCCCACCGAACGCAGGATCGCCATTTCGCGGCGGCGCTCGTTGAGGCTGGTGAGGATCGCCGTGAGCATGCCGATCAAGCCGGTCAGCACCACGAACAGCGAGATCACGAACAGCGCTTTTTCGGCGGTGCCCATCATGCTCCACAACTCTTGCAGCGCCACGCCCGGCAAGATCGCCAGCATCGGCTCGCCACGGAATTCATTGATCTCCCGTTGCAGGGCGAAGGTGGAAATCTTGTTGTTCAGGCCCAGCATGAACGCGGTGATGGCCTGCGGCGTGAGGTCCATGTTGCGCGCCTGATCCGCGCTGATGCGACCTTTGCCCTGGGCCGGCACGCCGTTGTGCCAGTCGATATGGATCGCTTCCATGCCGCCCAGGCTGATGTGCAGCGTGCGGTCCACCGGCGTGCCGGTGCGTTTGAGAATGCCGACCACGGTGAAGGGTTTGTCATCGTGCTTGACCAGGCTCACCACCGCCACGCCATGGGCCAGTACCAGTTTGTCGCCGAGCTTGTAATGCAGGGCCTCGGCGACTTCGGCACCGAGCACCACTTCAAACGGGTCGGTGGCGAAGGCACGGCCGCTGGCCAGTTCGAGGTTTTGCTTGCGCCCGTACTGGTAGTGCTCGAAGTAGGAGTCGTTGGTGCCCATCACGCGGTAGCCGCGATGGGAGTCGCCGAGGGAAATCGGGATCGCCCACTTCACCTGGGGGTTGGCGGCGAAGTGTTCGTAGCTGTCCCAGCGGATGTTGTTGGTGGCGTTGCCAATGCGGAACACCGAGTACAGCAACAGGTTCACCGAACCGGAACGAGCGCCGACGATCAGGTCGGTGCCGCTGATGGTGCTGGCAAAACTGTTGCGCGCCTCGACGCGCACGCGTTCCACCGCCAGTAACAAACAGACGGACAGCGCGATGGCGAACGCGGTGAGGATCGCGGTAAAGCGGCGGTTAGCCAGGCTGGCCATGGCTAGACGGAACAGATACATCTCAAACCTCTGCGGGCGTGGCGGCGCGATTGAGTTCGGCCAGCGACAGGTGGCGGTCGAACAGCGCAGCCAGGCTTTGATCGTGGCTCACAAACAACAGGCTGGCGCCGGCGTCGCGGCATTCGGCGAACAACAACTGCAGGAAAGCTTCGCGGGCGTCGTAGTCCAGGGCCGAGGTGGGTTCGTCGGCGATCACCAGTTCCGGTTGGCCGATCAACGCCCGGGCAGCGGCGACCCGTTGTTGCTGGCCGATGGACAGTGAGTCGGCGCGGCGCTCCAGCAGGGTTTTGTCTTTCAAGCCGAGGTGCGCGAGCAAGGTCGCGGCGGCTCTATCGACACTGCCATGGCGCTGCTTGGCCCGTTGTGCGCGCAGCTTGGAAAAGTGGCAGGGCAACTCGACGTTCTCGCGCACCGAGAGGAACGGCAGCAGGTTGAACTGCTGGAAGATATAGCCGGTGTGGTCCACGCGGAAACGGTCGCGGGCGCCGGCCGACAACTCGGTGAGTTCCTGGCCGAGCAGGCGGATGCTGCCCTGGCTGGGTTTCTGCACACCGCCGAGCAGGCCCAGCAGCGTGGTCTTGCCACTGCCGCTGGGGCCCTTGAGGAACAGGGTTTCACCCGCTTCCAGGCGGAACGCGGGGATGTCCAGCAACTGCGGGTGACCGGGCCAGTTGAAGCCCAGGTCGGACAGTTCGATCAATGCTTGAGTCATGGGAAATCAGTAATGTCTGCTGGCGAAGTTTCCAAAGGTGGCGCCGATCAAAGGTGGGAGCTCCCACGTTGACCGGGTCTGCTTCAGAACTTCAGGGTGGCGGCTGTGGGCGTCGCATCAACACCTTGCTGACCGCTCGGCCCGATCAGTTGTACCTGAATTTTCTGGGTGGCGGGGAAGGTCTTGAACACCTGGCTCAGGTCGAGGTTGCTCAACGCGGTAGGCGTGGCGCAGGTGAATTGGTAGTGGGCGTGGATTTCGCTGTGGTCGTGATGATGCTCGCCACCTTTGGCGTCGTGATCGTGGTCGTCATCATCGTCGTGATCGGCTTCGGGCTTGTCGCCGAACAGCGGGCTGTTGAGTTCCTGGCTGCTGACCACGCAACCCGCGCCTTTGGGCAGGTTGAACAGGGCCAGCGGGTTTTCCAGCTGTTTGCGTACGGCGGCGACCTTGGCTTTGTCGGCGGCGGTGGTGGCGACATGTTCAAAACCCACCAGGTTCATCGCCGGGCTGTCCAGCTCAAGCTCCAGGGCCTGGCCGTCCAGCACCGCGTTGAGACGGCCAACACCATGCTCGTGGGCGCCGAGGCTGCCGTGTTCGTGGTCGTGCTCTGCATGAGCATGGGCAACCGCCAGTGGCAGCAGGGCAAACGGCAAGGCAAGCAACAGACGGCGCATGGGGCGGCTCCAGGATATGAAAGTTTTGTTATGTGATCTTATAACAATAGTCGCGAGAGTTTGACCGCCTGCTTGGCGTTGCGCAAGCCGCATGGGAGCATGCCGGTCAGAAAAGTGCAGGAGTACGGACGATGTTGCGAATTCGAGGAACCGTCGGCGACCTGCCGGTGGATTTGACCCTGGAGCTGGACGACGGCGATTGGGCACGCCTGGGCGCGCAATTGCAGGCCGCCCCGGTGCCAAACGCACCGGCAGCGGCGCCGGTCAAGCAGGATGAGGATCAGTGGCAGAACGCCCAGGATCTATTGCGCAAAGCGGGGCAGCTCAGCGGCCTGGAATTGCTCGATCAATTGGAAGGTTTGGCCGGCGACGCCTCGGCGGGCAAGCGCCTGCTGGTGCGCCTGCGCCATAGCGCCAAGGTCAAGGTCGCCAGCGGCGGGGATACGCCGCTGTACAGCTGGATCGGTGATTAGTACAGCGCAGCGAACAACTTGCGACGGTACACCGTGACCAGCGGGTGATCGTTGCCCAGCAGTTCGAACACCTGCAGCAAGGTCTTGTGCGGCAAGCCTTCGCTGTAGCTGCGGTTGCGGATAAACAACTTGAGCAAGCCTTCCAGCGCCGCGTCGTACTGCTGGCGCGCCAGTTGCTGGATGCTCAATTGAAAGGCCGCTTCATCGTCCTGCGGGTTTTGCGCCAGGCGGCTTTTCAGGTCGGCCGCGTCCGGCAGGCCGGCGGCCTGGCGCAGGAAGGTGATCTGCGCCTTGGCACCGGCGAGGGCGGCTTTGTGCTCGTCGCTTTTCACGGCGTCGAGTACGGTCTGGGCTTCACCCAGTTCGCCGCGCTCGGCCAGGCAGCGTGCATACAGGATCAGCGCGGCGGCGTTGGTGTTGTCCTCGCCCAGCAGCGCTACCAGCACGGCCTCGGCATCGCTGATGCGGCCTTCGGCGAACAACGCCTGGGCCTGCTCCAACGGATCTGCGGCTGCCGGTGGTGGCATCTGCACATGGGGCTCCAGCATCGCCCGCACCGCCGACTCCGGCTGCGCCCCGGCAAACCCGTCCACCGGCTGGCCATCCTTGAACAGCACCACCGTCGGCAGGCTGCGAATGCCAAAGCGCGCGACGATGTCCTGCTCGGCCTCGCAATCCACCTTGGCCAGCAGCAACTCGCCCTGGTAACTCTCGGCAATCTGCGCCAGCAGCGGCATCAACGCCTTGCACGGCGCGCACCACTCGGCCCAGAAATCCACCAGCACGGGCTTGTGGAACGAGTTCTCGATGACGGCTTGGTCGAACGTGGCGGTGGTGGCATCGAAGATGTACGGCGTGGGCTCACTCATGGGGCGTCTCGAATAAAGCGGGAATGGGGCAACTATAAGGGCTGGCGCAGGTGGCTGAAAGCGTGGCGGGTGCAAGATCGTCATCGCGGGCAAGCCCGCTCCCACAGGGGAATGCATTTCAGCAGGACAATGCAGCCCGAATGTGGGAGCGGGCTTGCCCGCGATGGCCTCAAGAACGCCGCGAGTGGTACAGGCTCACCTTGCGAAACTCCCAAGGCTCGGCCAGGTCCGGCAGCGTCAGCGCATCAAGGATCTCCAGTCTTCGATAATCCGCATGCTGAAAGTCTCTTACCCGCGAATCCGCCACCAACGCTTCACGGCCACGGGTGAGGAATTGATCCAGCAACGGCAGGTTGGCGCGGTCGTAGAGGACGTCGGCCACCAGGATCAGGTCGAAGCGGTCGGCTTCGCCAAAGAAGTCCGCCGAATAACCCAGCGTCACGCCGTTGAGTTCGGCATTCGCCCGGCACGCCGCCAACGCCAGCGGGTCCAGGTCGCACGCCACGACTTCCAGTGCGCCGGCTTTGACGGCAGCAATCCCGGCCACGCCGGAACCGGCGCCAAAATCCAGCACGCGCTTGCCGGCCACCCACTCGGGGTTCGCCGCCAGGTACCGCGCCAGCGCCAGGCCGCTGGCCCAGCAGAAGCTCCAGTAGGGCGGCTCATGCAGGATGCGCCGGGTTTCTTCGGGGCTGAAGGCGCGGTCCATGTTGTCCGCATCCAACAGCCATAACGACAACGCGGTGCCCGGCAGCGGGCAGGGCAGCAGTTGCGCGTCGCCGATCAGTTCGCTCAGTGCCGCTTGCAGGGCCAGCGGTGGCGTCATGGTGCCTTGACGAGTTGCAGGGGGCCGGTGGTCTGGGTGATCGCCTGGGTGATGCGCACGGCGGGCAGGTGCAGGATCAACTGGCCCGACTGGCTGGCGCGGCCACGCACTTCAACGCGCGCACCGGCCGGGAAGGCTTCGGGGTTGAAGCGCAGGCGGAAGGCCAGGGGCTTGCCATTGCCGGTCAGCACGCTGCTGGCGAGCAATTGTTGCGGGCGCGAGCGCTCGTCGATCACCAGCAGGGCCATCTCGACTTCGGCGCCGGCGGGCACGTTGGTCAGGCTGCCGTTGATTTCACGCTGATAGGCCGGCAGTGGGCCGAGGTCTTCAATGCCCGGGACTTTCTTCTCTTGGGCGGGCACCGGCTGCGGCGTGGACGGTTTAGGGGCTTCGCTGCTGCAGGCGACCAGGAAACTGAACAGGGTGAGCAAGACGAGTGGTCGTAACTGCATGTACGGCTCCAGAAAGGGCAAAATCCGTGGCGTTAAAATCAAGAAACATAATAGGCAATCTATATACCGCAAAGGCTATGGCTTGTCTTGCCACGGGGATGCGCTACCATGGCCCTCCCTTTTTTTGTTGCCTGCCACCATGCACTGTCCCTTCTGCGGTGCCAACGACACCAAGGTCATTGACTCACGTCTGGTCGCCGAGGGCGATCAAGTGCGTCGCCGGCGCGAATGCCTGGCCTGCGGTGAGCGTTTCACCACCTTCGAAACTGCCGAACTGGTATTGCCGCGCCTGATAAAGTCCGACGGCAGCCGCCAGCCTTTCGACGAAGACAAGCTGCGCGCTGGCATGCAGCGCGCCCTGGAAAAACGCCCGGTGAGTGTCGAGCGGCTGGAAGCGGCGCTGGTGCATATCAAGCACAAGCTGCGGGCGACTGGCGAGCGCGAGGTCAAGAGCCTGGTGGTTGGAGAACTGGTGATGGGCGAGCTGCAAAAGCTCGATGAAGTCGCCTATATCCGTTTCGCCTCGGTGTATCGACGCTTCCAGGACCTCAATGAGTTCCGCGAAGAAATCGACCGCCTGGCCCGTGAGCCTGCCAAACAATGACCCCACCGTCTGCCGAACAAGCTGTCCTCGACGCCCATTACATGGCCCGCGCCCTCGAATTGGCGCGCAAGGGCCTGTACACCACCCATCCCAACCCACGGGTCGGCTGCGTGATCGTGCGCGATGGGCAGATCGTCGGCGAAGGGTGGCATGAGCGCACCGGCGAGCCCCACGCCGAGCCCAACGCCCTGCGCGCTGCCGGTGACAAGGCCCGTGGCGCCACGGTGTACGTGACCCTCGAACCCTGCAGCCATCACGGCCGCACGCCACCCTGCGCCGATGCGCTGGTGAGTGCCGGCGTGGCGCGCGTGGTGGCCGGCATGCAGGACCCGAACCCAGAAGTGGCGGGGCGCGGCATGCAGCGTCTGGCCCAGGCCGGGATCGAAATCCGCAGCGGCGTGCTGGAAAGCGAAGCGCGCGCGTTGAACCCCGGTTTCCTCAAGCGCATGGAACACGGCCTGCCGTTCGTGCGGGTCAAGCTGGCGATGAGCCTGGACGGCCGCACCGCGATGGCCAGCGGCGAGAGCCAATGGATCACCGGCCCGGCTGCCCGCGCCGCCGTGCAACGCCTGCGCGCCGAGGCCAGCGTGGTGCTGACCGGTGCCGACACGGTGCTGGCCGATGGTGCGCGCCTGACCGTACGCGCCGCCGAGCTGGGCCTCGACGCCGAAACCACCGCGCTCGCGATGTCGCGCCCGCCGCTGCGCGTGCTCATCGACGGCCGCTTGCGCGTGCCGCTCAACGCGCCGTTCTTCAAGGCCGGCCCGGCGTTGGTCATTACCTGCGTGACCGCGGAAAACCAGTTCCCCCGTGGCCCCGAGTGCCTGGTGGTGCCGGGCGTTGAGGGGCAAGTTGACCTGCGTTCGGCGCTGGTGGCCCTGGCGGCCCGTGGCGTCAACGACGTGTTGGTGGAAGCCGGGCCAAGCCTGGCGGGTGCCTTTGCCCAGCAAGGCCTGGTGGATGAGTACGTGATTTTCATCGCCGGCAAGTTCCTCGGCTCCGCCGCGCGGCCTTTGCTGGACTGGCCGCTTGAGAAACTGGCAGACGCCCCCCAACTCAAGATCACTGAAATGCGCGCTGTAGGCGATGACTGGCGAGTCACTGCCGTCCCTGTGCCAGCAGCGAGCGTATAATTTTCTGCCTGCGCCCAGCGCGGTAACGTTTTCCAGGAGAAGGCCATGTTCACCGGCATCATCGAATCCATCGGCAGCATCCGTGCAATGACCCCAAAAGGCGGCGACGTTCGCCTGTCGGTTGAAACCGGCAAGCTGGACCTCGGCGACGTCAAATTGGGCGACAGCATCGCCATCAACGGCGTGTGCCTGACCGTCATCGAGTTGCCAGGCAACGGTTTTGCCGCCGACGTCAGCCGGGAAACCCTGGACTGCACCGCGATGAACGACCTCAAGGCCGGCAGCCCGGTGAACCTGGAAAAAGCCCTGACCCCGACCACCCGCCTGGGCGGTCACCTGGTCAGCGGCCACGTCGACGGCGTCGGCGAAGTCGTGGCCCGCAGTGAGAACGCCCGTGCAGTCGAATTCCGAATTCGTGCGCCGAAGGAACTGGCCAAGTACATCGCCCACAAAGGCTCGATCACCGTCGACGGCACCAGCCTGACCGTGAACGCCGTGAATGGCGCCGAATTCGAACTGACCATCATTCCCCACACCCTCAGCGAAACCATCATGGCGTCTTACCAGCCAGGTCGCCGGGTGAACCTGGAAGTGGACTTGCTTGCCCGTTACCTGGAGCGCCTGTTGTTGGGCGATAAGGCCGCAGAGCCAACCGGCAGTAACATCACCGAAAGTTTTCTGGCCGCTAACGGCTACCTGAAATCCTGACCAAGGGGGTGCCGCGTGGCGCTCAATAGCATCGAAGAACTGGTTGAAGACATCCGCCAAGGCAAGATGGTCATCCTGATGGATGACGAAGACCGCGAGAACGAAGGCGACATCATCATGGCCGCCGAGGCGTGCCAGCCCGAGCACATCAACTTCATGGCCAAGCACGCCCGCGGGCTGATCTGCATGCCCATGAGCCGCGAGCGCTGCGAGCTGCTCAAGCTGCCGTTGATGGCGCCGCGCAATGGTTCGGGGTTTGGCACCAAGTTCACCGTGTCCATCGAAGCCACGACGGGTGTTACCACCGGTATCTCCGCCGCTGACCGCGCACGCACCGTGCAAGCGGCTTCCGCGAAGGACGCCAAGGCCGAAGACATCGTCAGCCCCGGCCACATCTTCCCGCTGATGGCCCAGCCGGGTGGCACCCTGGCCCGCGCCGGCCACACCGAAGCCGCCTGCGACCTGGCGCGCATGGCCGGTTTCGAGCCAAGCGGGGTGATCTGCGAAGTAATGAACGACGACGGCACCATGGCCCGTCGCCCGGAACTGGAAACCTTCGCCGCCGAACACAACCTCAAGATCGGCACCATTGCCGACCTGATCCACTACCGGATGATCCACGAACGTACCGTTCAGCGGATTGCCGAGCAGCCACTGGACAGCGAACTGGGCCAATTCAATTTGGTGACCTACCGTGATTCAGTGGAAGGCGACGTGCACATGGCCCTGACCCTGGGCACCATTTGCGCCGAAGAGCCGACCCTGGTGCGCGTGCACAACATGGACCCGCTGCGCGACCTGCTGATGGTCAAGCAACCGGGCCGCTGGAGCCTGCGCGCCGCCATGGCTGCGGTTTCCGAGGCCGGCAGTGGCGTGGTGCTGTTGCTCGGCCACCCGCTGGATGGCGATGTGTTGCTGGCGCATATCCGCGAAACCGCCGACCACGCGCCGGTGAAAAAACCGACCACCTACAGCATTGTCGGTGCCGGTTCGCAGATCCTGCGTGACCTCGGTGTGCGCAAAATGCGCCTGATGAGTGCACCGATGAAATTTAATGCCATATCCGGTTTCGACCTGGAAGTAGTAGAATACGTGCCCTCCGAATAAAGGCCGGCGATCCTTGCCCCTTGTTCGCGGTTAAATCATCACTAAGGGACGCCGTTTGCGCGTCCCGGCTCTTTAAGAGATTTGTCGAATGACCCTGAAGACCATCGAAGGTACCTTCATCGCCCCCAAAGGCCGCTACGCCCTGGTAGTTGGCCGCTTCAACAGCTTCGTGGTTGAAAGCCTGGTAAGCGGTGCCGTGGACGCCCTGGTTCGCCACGGTGTGAGCGAGAGCGACATCACTATCATCCGTGCGCCTGGCGCCTTCGAAATTCCACTGGTTGCGCAAAAAGTTGCGCAGCAGGGTGAATACGCGGCAATCATCGCCCTGGGCGCGGTCATTCGTGGCGGTACCCCGCACTTCGAATACGTGGCCGGCGAATGCACCAAGGGCCTGGCCCAGGTGTCCATGGAGTTCGGCGTGCCGGTTGCGTTCGGCGTACTGACCGTGGATTCCATCGAGCAAGCCATCGAGCGTTCCGGCACCAAGGCCGGCAACAAAGGTGCTGAAGCTGCCCTGTCCGCCCTGGAAATGGTCAGCCTGCTGTCGCAGTTGGAGGCCAAGTGATTTCCGACGAGAGCGATCGTTTCAACCCACGTGACGAGCGTCCGGCCGACGCTGGCAAGCCATCGAAGAACGAGAAGCGTCGCGCTGCTCGCCAGTTGGCGACCCAGGCCCTGTATCAGCGCCACCTGGCCGGTACTTCGCTGAACGAAATCGAAGCGCAGTTTCGTGTCGACAACGATTTTACCTTCGCCGACCTGCCGTACTTCCACGACATCCTGCACGGTGTGCATGCGCACCTGACCGAGATCGACACGGCCCTGGCTCCTTGCCTGGACCTGACCATCGAAGAGCTGGACCCGGTTGAACTGTGCGTGATGCGCCTGTCTGCCTGGGAACTGCTGTACCGCGTCGACGTGCCGTACCGCGTTGTGATTAACGAAGGCATCGAGCTGGCGAAAGTCTACGGTTCGACCGACGGTCACAAGTTCGTCAACGGCGTGCTCGACAAGCTGGCTCCGCGCCTGCGTGAAGCCGAAGTGAAGGCGTACAAGCGCTAATCCGCGCTTGAATCCTTGATGGGTGAGTTTGAGCTGATCCGCAAATACTTCGCCGCCGCGCCTTGTGCGCAGGGCGGCGAAGGTATTGCCCTGGGGATCGGCGACGACTGCGCCTTGCTGGCGCTCCCCGCCGGGGAGCAGTTGGCAATTTCCACCGATACCTTGGTGGCCGGGGTGCATTTTTCCGACCCCTGCGACCCGTTCCTGCTCGGCCAGCGCTCGTTGGCCGTGGCCGTGAGCGACCTGGCCGCCATGGGCGCCCACCCCCTCGCATTCACCCTTGCCCTCACCACTCCGACCGTCGATGCCGATTGGCTGCAACGCTATGCCCAGGGTTTGAACACCATGGCGCAAAGCTGCGGCGTGCGCCTGGTCGGCGGTGACACCACGCGCGGCCCCCTGAGCCTGACCCTGACCGTGTTTGGCCGGGTGCCCGCCGGGCAAGCGTTGACGCGCAGCGGGGCGCAGCCGGGCGACCTGTTGTGTGTGGGCGGCGAGTTGGGCAATGCCGCTGGCGCCTTGCCACTGGTGTTGGGCCAGCGCAACGCCGAGGCGGCGATTGCCGAGCCGTTGCTGGCGCACTATTGGTCGCCGCAACCGCAGTTGGCGTTAGGGCTGGCGTTACGGGGCAAGGCGACCTCGGCCATGGATATCTCCGACGGGTTGCTCGCCGATTGTGGGCATATCGCCAAGGCGTCGGCTGTCAGCCTGTTGATCGAACGCCAGCGGTTGCCGTTGTCCCAGGCGTTGCTGGCGTTTGTCGGTGACGACGCCGCGCGTGTGGCGGCCTTGAGCGGGGGCGACGACTACGTGCTGGCGTTCACCCTGCCGCACGGCGAACTGGCGCCGTTGCTGGCGAGCGGTTGGCCGATCCATGTGATCGGCCGGGTCGAAGCGGGGCAGGGCGTGACGCTGCTGGACGCCAGCGGGCAAGACATCACCCCGGCCGTGCGTGGCTATCAGCACTTTCGCGAAGCGCCGTAAGTCGGCGACCTGCGCTACCCTCTACACAGTCATTACGGAGTAGGAGCTTGTCACCATGGATGTGCGCCACTGGCTGTTGATCCTGCTGTGCGCCCTCACACCTCTGGTGCACGCCGATGAGGCGCCGGGCAAGATCATGCTGGCGAGTGAAGCCTGGGACGACTACACCAACGCCGACGGCAGCGGCCTGGCCTGGGACGTGTTGCGCGAAGTGTTCGAACCGGCCGGGATCAAGCTGCAAACCCGCACCGTGCCGTATACCCGCTCAGTCGGCCTGGCCCAGCGTGGCGAGGTGGATGGCTGGGTCGGTTCCTATCGGGACGAAGCCAGCGGCGTGCTGTACCCCCATTGGAACTTCGACTCCGACCACATCTACGCCCTCGGGCTGGCCAGCGCGCCGACGCCTACCCTGGCGACACTGGGCAACTACCGCCTGGCCTGGGTGCGAGGCTACAAGTACGAGGAATATTTGCCCAATGTTCACCGTTTCAACCAGATCGAACGCCGCGACGGCATTTTGCCGATGCTCCAACACGGTCGGGCAGACTTCTATATCGATGCGCTGAGCGAAGCCAAGTACGTCCTCAGTCAATCCGGTGAGCCGGCGCAGTTCCAGCTCACCCACATTGCCGAGCTGCCGCTGTATATCGGCTTTGCCGATACTGAGCGGGGCAAGGCGTTGATGGCGGTGTATGACCAGCGGATCGAGGCCTTGGTAAAAAGCGGCGAACTGAAGGCGATCTTCGAGCGCTGGAAGCAACCCTACCCGTTCTGATCTGCATAGAACCGAGTGGAAGGCCAATCGAACCTATTGATCTTTATCAACGATAATTCAGCTTAAGCGTCTGTAGGAACGTGCTGTTACAATGGCCGCCTTTGTAAAAACTGAAATCAGGAGCACACGGTGCCCGTCGTTTTCGTCGCCGCTTCCAAGCTGCCTACCCCTTTTGCCACGTTCACCATGAACGGCTTTCTTGAAGAAGCCACCGGGCGCGAGCACGTTGTGCTCAGCCTCGGCGATATCGCGGATGGCGCACCGGTGCTTGGCCGCGTGCATTCCGAGTGCCTGACCGGTGACGCACTGTTCAGCCAGCGTTGCGACTGCGGTTCGCAACTCGAAGCCGCGATGCGCGCCATCGCCCGTGAAGGCCGTGGTGTGCTGTTGTACTTGCGTCAGGAAGGCCGTGGCATTGGCCTGATGAACAAGATCCGCGCCTATGAGCTGCAAGATGGCGGCGCCGATACCGTCGAGGCCAATGAGCGCCTGGGCTTCGCCGCCGACCAGCGCGACTACGCGATCTGCCTGCCGATGCTCGAACATCTGGGGGTTAAATCCCTGCGCCTGATGACCAACAACCCGCGCAAGGTCAAAGCCTTGACCGAGATGGGCATCACCGTCGCCGAGCGCGTGCCGCTGCACACCGGGCACAACCCGCACAACAAACTCTACCTGGCCACCAAGGCCAGCAAGCTCGACCACATGATGGGCAACGAGCACCAGGGCGAGGTAGACCGCGCGTGACCCGTGGCCAGGTGAAACGGCGACTGTCCTTCAACTGGTGGCAGTACCTGGCCCTGGCGCTGCTGCCCTTGTTTGTGATCAACCTGGTGTTCGGCCAAGCCGAATCCCTGCTGCCCGTGCTGGCCATGCCGTTCTTTATTGCCGGCGTGGCCTCGATGTTTCTGAGCCTGCGCTATTTCCATGGCTATAAACACGCGCTGATCGCCACCTCCAAAGCCCTCGACACCCCGGAAGAACCCGCCGCCTGGATCACCCTGGCGGCCCGTCGGCGTACCGCCTTGCTGATCGCCGCCGTGCCCGCCTGGATCGGCGCGCTGGCGGTGTTCGTCGGCCTGGAAGCGGTGCCGTTGTTTCTATTGGCGCTCTCGACCCTGGTGCTGTTTTACCTCTATCGCATCCCCCGTCAGCTGGGATGAGGCGTCAATGGCTGGCGCTCCTGCTGCTGGCATGCAGCGTCCAGGCGCTGGCGGCCGAACGCGTGGTCAGCCTAGCGCCATCCCTCTCTGAAATCGTGGTTGAACTGGGCGCCAGTGACCTGCTGGTGGGTGTGCTCGATGGCGGCGAACGCCCCGCCGCATTGGCGACGCTGCCGTCGGTCGGGCACTACGGGCAGTTGAACATCGAGCGCCTGCTCAGCCTCAAGCCCGACCTGATCCTGCTCTGGCCCGGCAGCGTCGGCCCGGCGCAGCGTGAGCAATTGCAGCGTTTGAATATCCCGGTCTATGTGGCCGAACCCCAGAGCCTTGAACAACTCGCCACTCAGGTCCAAGCCATCGCCGAACAGTTGGGCCGTGCGGATGCCGGTCGCCAGTTGGCCGCGCAATTGCGCCAGCGCTTGGCCGAGTTACGTCAGCGGTATCACCGTGGCGCGCCATTGCGGGTGTTCTACCAAGTGTGGAGCCAACCGCTCTACACCGTGGGCGGCGGGCAGATCATCAGCGATGCGCTAAGCGTTTGCGGCGCACGTAATGTGTTCGATGACCTCACATTGCCCGCCCCGCAGGTGAGTATCGAATCGGTGTTACAGCGTGATCCCGAGGTGATTCTTGTGGGGGATCAAGCTCAGAAAGATGCCTGGAGTGTCTGGCCAAACATGGCTGAGCGAGTGCGGTTGGTGCCGGATAAAGGGCTGGAGCGGCCCAGTGGGCAGATGGTGGAGGCGGTGGCGCGGTTGTGTCAGGTGATATCGCCTGACCTGTGAGACCGCTATCGCAGGCAAGCCAGCTCCCACAGGTTTGATCTGCGAACACATTCAAAATGTGGGAACGGGCTTGCCCGCGAAGAGGCCGGCACAGGCACCGATCAAATCTCAGGTGTCCAGGTCACCCCAACCATCCACACCCGACCTTCCTCCCGATAAGCCTGATTGTTCTTGAAGTCCGCATCGTCATAGCTATACATCGCCCGCGCAAACGACTTGTCCAACAGGTTATCGACCTTCAGCGACAACGCCACTTCCCGATTCAACGCCCAACTGCTGCGCAAGCCGAGCAGCGCATAGCCACCCAAGCGTTGTGTGTTGTCCTGCGCGTCATAGCTGCTGCTGATCGCCTGCCAGCTGGCGCCCACCCCCAGCCGATCGAACTGCCGGTCCAGGTCCAGGCTCAACGTACGACGCGCCCGGCGGGCCAGGGTGTGGCCACTTTCGCGGTCACGCGGGTCGATAAGCGATAGCCCCAGGTTGCCTTGCCAGCCAAACAGCTCCTGCTTGAGCGCGGCTTCAAAGCCATTGATACGTGCCGACGCGACGTTTTGCGGCTTGCTGGCGCTGTCGAGGATGATCGCATCGCGCAGGTCGGTACGGTACAGCGAGGCTTCCAGGCGCGTGCTGTCGCTCAATTGGCTACGCCATTGCAGCTCGTAGCTCTTTGAGGTCTCGGGCTGCAGGTTCGGGTTGCTGTACTTGGTGTCGGGGTAATACAGGTCGTTGAAGGTCGGCGCGCGGAAGCCTTCGCTGTAGCTCAGCAGCAGGTCGTTATCGGGGTTGAGCGGCAAGGTGACGCTGGCGCTCCAGCTGTTCTGCCCGCCGAACTGCTGGTTCTGGTCGCGGCGCAGGCCCAACTCCGTCGAGAACCAGCTACCGTGGAAGCGATGCTGCACAAACGCGGCGCGATTCCAGCGGCTGTTTTCGGTAAAGGTGGTGGAACCGTGGAAACGGTCTTCGTACCAGTCCGCGCCGAGTATCAGGCTGTTCTGCTCGTTCAGGGTCAGGTCGTTCTGCCAGTTGACCGAGTCGCGGTAGGTGTTGAACACGCTGAACTCATCGCTGAGGGTGTCGCGCTTGGTGTCGCGATTCTCGCTGTGGCCCAGTTCCAGGCGCGACTGCCAGCGCTCACTGAGGCGCGCATCGACATAGCCGCTGGCGCTGCTCACGGTGTAGTCGGTGTAGGGTTTTTGCCCGACGCTTTGCCCGCTGGCGAAGTCATAACGACCGAAGCTGTTGTCGTATTCGGACTTGCCACGGTTATCCAGCAGGTTGAAGCCCACCGACAGTTCATCGCTGAAAGCATGGCTGAGGTTCACGCTGATGGACTGGTTGCGATAGGCATCATGGTCGCCATCGCTGGGGAACGACGCATGTGTCGAGTTGATGCCGGCCGTCTCATCCAGACTCGCGCCCAGGTTGAAGCGCGTGCGTTCATCGCCCCCGGACAGCCCGAGGCTGCGCTCCCAGGTCTGGTTGCTGCCAAACCCCAGTTTCAAGCGCGGCTGTAGACCTTGTTCGGCATTGCGTCGGGTGAAGACCTGGATCACCCCGCCAATCGCGTCGCTGCCGTAGATCACCGAGCGTGAGCCGCGCAACACTTCCACCCGTTCGATCTGATCGACATTCAGGTATTGCAGGCCGCTGTCGCCGGAGGTGGTGTTGGCGATGCGCTGGCCGTCCACCAGCACCAGGCTTTGGGCGGATTTTGTGCCGCGAATATAAACCCCCGGCAAACTGCCACGCCCGCCGGTAGAGGCGATTTGCACACCAGGCACGCGGCTGAGCAGATCCGTGAGGCTGGTGGGCTGCAGGCGGTCGATGTCGTTGCGGGTGAATACGGTGTTGGCGGCGCTGCTGTCGTTGCGCGCCTGGACCTGGCGGTTGGCGCTGATGACCACGTCGGGGAGGGTGAGCGCTTGGTCGCGGGTGTCGGCGAGCAGTTCGGGGGCAGGTAGAAGCAGCAGGGCGAGGTGCAGGCGTTTCATGGTCTGTCCTTAGAGTTTGAAGTCGACACAAAACAAATGTGGGAGCGGGCTTGCTCGCGAATGCGGTGGGTCAGCTACCAGTAAGCTGGCTGATCCACTGCATT
>NZ_JANLGL010000069.1:0-28445 GCF_024655625.1 Pseudomonas sp. 18.1.10 | reverse complement strand
GAGTGCGCAGCGCTCCCAAGATTTTGGGGCCGCTACGCAGCCCAGCGGGAGCAAGCTCCCTCGCCACATAGTCTGTATGCGTTTAGAAATCCCAGCGGGTGGTCACCATGACGTTGCGTGGCTCACCGTAGGCAGCGGAGTTATAGAAGCCGATATTGGTGTAGTAGCTCTTGTCGAAGATATTGTTGAGGTTCAACGTCGCCGACAGGTTTTTGCTGATCTGATATTTGCTCATCAGGTCCACCAGCCAATACGCCTCTTGGGAAAATTCCTCATAGCCGCCACGCGGGCTGTTGTAGATGTCCTGCCAACCCACGCTCTGCCAGCGCACGCCGCCGCCGACGGTCAACTTGTCCAGGTTGCCCTTGAGTTTGTAAGTGGTGTACAGCTTGACCTGGTCTTCCGGCTCGAAGGTGGAGATCTTCACACCCTTGTCGTCGCGCACAATCTTGTGGGTGTAGCCGGCCTGCAGCTGCCAGCCAGGGGCGATCTCGCCGGACATCTCCACTTCATAACCCTTGGTCACCGCCTTGCTGCTCTTATAGGCATAATTGTTTGGCGTGGGCTTGAGGTTGTTGTACGCGTCGTCGGACAGCGCACGGTTGGATTCGTGGATTTCAAAGTAGGCGGCGCTGGCATTCACCCGGCCGTCGAGATAGTCGGCCTTGACCCCCAGCTCCCAGTTCTGGCCTTCATCCGGTTCCAGCAGCTTGTTGTCGCGGTCGCGGTTGTAGTTTTCCTGCGGCATGAAGATATCGGTGTAGCTGGCGTACAACGCGTAGGTGTCATTCAGGTCATAGACTGCGCCAACATACGGCACCACGCGCCCGGACTCGCGATAGCTGGGGTTGTAGCCGGTAACCTGATAGTTGACCAGGCGTGCGCCGAGCAACACCTTGAGGTCGTCGGCGAGATTCAGGCGTGTGGTCGCGTACGCGCCGGTCTGGCGCACGGTGTCGTCGATCAGTGACTGCGCCTGGCCCCAGTCCGGCATCGTTGCGTGGCCGTGCCAGTTGTTGAAGTCGACGATATTGGGGTCGAGGTTCCAATAGCCCTTGCCTTTCCACTCCGAGGCGCTGATCGAGCCGCCCAGCACCAGTTCATGTTCACGCCCGCCGAGGCTGAACGGGCCGCTGACATACAGGTCGGCGGAGTCGCTGACGGTTTCCCCGGTGTATTTGCCCGAGGTCAGTTGCGCGGTGCCATCCGGCTGCGGCTGGTCGCCCTGGATCGAGCCCATCAAGGCGTGGTAGCCGTTGATCTTGTGGTCCAGTTGTAGCTTGCTCACCCAGCCATTGCCCAGGTCATGTTCGAGCATGGCAAACACGGTGCGGGTGTATTGCTCCCAGCTGCTCCACTCGGCGGCGTCGTTGAACGAGCGCTTGACGCTGTTGCGATTGCCCTGGGAGTTGATGAGCGGAAAGCTGCCCGACCAGGACGAGCCTCTTGGCAACGTGTCCTGGTAATCGCCGCCTACGGTCAGCAGGGTGTCAGGCGACAGGTCGAACTCCATGATGCCGTAGTACGTCGGGCTCTTGCGCGAGTAGTGGTCCATGAACGAATGCTTGTCTTGGTAGGCCGCCACCGCCCGTCCACGCACGTTGCCGCTGTCGGTCAGCGGGCCGCTGACGTCCAGTTCACTGCGGTAGTTGTCCCACGAGCCCGCGCCGAGGGTGGCGTGGCCCTGGAAATCGGCGGTGGGTTTCTTGCGCACCAGATTGATGGTCGCCCCCAGGGAACCGGCGCCAGTGAGCAGGCCGGTGGCGCCCTTGAGCACTTCGACGCGGTCGTAGATCGCCATGTCGCTCAGGGTGTTGCCCGCCGAATAGGCGACATTGCGCGCAGTGGAAGGGATGCCGTCGTACTGGAAGTTATTGATCGAGAAGCCGCGCGCGTAATAGTTGCTGCGCTCGGTGTCGAAGGCCGACACGGTGATGCCGGGCGTGTGGCGCATCACGTCGTCCACATTGGTCAGGCCGAAATCATCCATGTGCTGGCGGGTGACCACCGAGACCGATTGCGGGGTTTCCTTGGGCGTCAGCACCATGCGGGTCGAGGTCGCGAGGGTGCCAGGTGTGTAGGAACCTGTGCCTTCGGTGATATTGCCCAGTTGGGTGGCGCTGACTTGGGTCGGGCTCAGTTCCATGCTGCCATCGCTGGCGATGGGCGCCGGTTGCAGGGCGTAGACCTGGTCACCTTTTACCGCGCGATAACCGCTGCCCAGCAGCAATCGGTCGAAACCGTCCTGGATGCCGAAGCTGCCCTTGAGGCCAGGGCCATTGAGACCTTCCAGTTCGTGGGACTGGAACACGATGGCCACGCCGGCTTGTTGCGCAAAGCGGTTGAGCGAGCTGCCCAGCGGCCCGGCCGGGATGTCGTAGGCCTGGGCGGCCACGTTGACGCTGTCCGCGTGCGCCGGGCTGATGCTCAGCGCCGTGGCGGTGAGCATGGCCAGGGACAGTGGCGCGAGTTTCAGTAGGCCAAAGCGCCCACGCGGGTAGGAAGGGGTGTGCATGGTGAAGGCAATCCTTTACGTGTCGAATTACCTCTCTTGACGGGCAACTGCGAGAAAACCGGAAGCAAATGCGAATAATTATTTATTGGGTGTGTCGTCTGGGTCCACGAGGATCAGCCAAGGGGTAAAACTTCTGACTTTGATCGGTAGGGTTTGCGCGAGCAATTGCAGGGCATGATTGCTGTCGTCCAAGGGGATGACGGCCGAGACGCGCAGGCTTTGCAGCGCCGCACGATCGAATTGCACTCGCCCGGTTCGATGGCGGGAGATCTCATCCAGCACTTCGGGCAATGGCCGGTTTTCCACCACCAACTGATGGCGGCGCCAGGCTTCGTTGATGCTGGCGGGGTCGATGCTGCCGGTCAGCTGCACGCTGTGGCTGCTGACCAGCGCCCGGGAGCCGGCATCGACTTCCACGGTCTGCTGGGCATTGGCGCTTTGTGCCGCCACGCGGGACTGCAACATGCTCAGCACGGTGACATCGCCCTCACGCTTGACCACAAATCGCGTGCCCAGTGCGCGCAAGGTGCCTTGGGCGGTCTGCACGATAAATGGCCGCGTGTTGTCGTGGGCCACGTCCACGAGGATCTCGCCCTGCAGCAATTCGATGCGGCGCTGTCTGGCGTCGAAATGCAGGTTCGCCGCGCTGATGCCGTTGAGGGTCAATGTCGAGCCGTCCGCCAATTGCAGGGTTTGCCACTGCCCAGGGCCATTGCGCACATCGGCCATCCATTGTTGCGGATACGGGCTGATGAGCAGCGCCGCGGCCGGAATCGCCAGGCTGCACGCCAGCAGCAGGGCGCGTACGGCGCGCTTGCGACGGTGGGATTTCTGCTGGGCAAACGCGGCGTTCAAGGCGGCCCGCGCCGGTGCTTTTTTACCGCGCAGGGCCTGCATGCGCGTTATCACTTCTTCCATGCGCGCGGCGGCTGCGGCGTAGTGCGGGCCTTGTTGCTTCCAGCATTCGAACGCCAGGCGCTGGGCTTCGCTCAGCTCACCTTCGTGCAGGCGCAGCAGCCATTCGGCGGCTTGTTCTTCGATCTGTTGGCGGGCGTCGTGCATGGGCGATCAGGTGTCCAGGCTGTGGCCGCAATGCACAAGCGCCTGGATCAGGTACTTGCGCACGGTGCGTTCCGACAGCTTGAGCTGGCGGGCGATCTGTTGTTGGGTCAGTTCTTCGAGGTAATACAGCACGAAGGCCTCGCGCGAATAGGCGTGCATGCCTTCGAGGATAAACGCGATCTGTTCCAGGGCTTCGAGGGTGGTGTGGATCTGCTCCGGCGACTGGAAGCCTTCAAGGGCGTCCACCGTCAGCGCCAACTCTTGCAGGTAGGCGCTTTCGATCTGCTTGCGCCGGGCCTGGTCGATCAGCAAGCGCCGCGCCGTGGTGCTCAGGTACGCCCGCGGTTCGCGAATGCTTGCCACCGACTCGCGGGCGTTGAGGATGCGCGCGAACGTGTCTTGCGCCAGGTCTGCCGCGTTCTGCCGGCAGCCCAATTTGCGCCGCAGCCACGCCAGCAGCCAGCCGTGATGCTCACTGTAGAGCGCGGTTATTTCCCGTTGGAAGGGCGGTTCACCCACAGACATAGGCGTGGCTCAGGCGTTATTGAGAATGGTTTTTAATTGTGCGGCCAAGTGTCGGGTAAACGCAATAGACTCGCGTTTGCGGGGTGAAAAGCCCGTATTTACGGGGTTTGCGCCGCCTGCTGAAAAATATTTCAAATAAATTGCATATAAAACAAGACATTGCGGATTTTTGGTGTAAGATGCGCCCACACCGAAACGAAGGGTGATTAGCTCAGCTGGGAGAGCATCTGCCTTACAAGCAGAGGGTCGGCGGTTCGATCCCGTCATCACCCACCATTCGCTTCAAGTGTTACGCGCAGCGGTAGTTCAGTCGGTTAGAATACCGGCCTGTCACGCCGGGGGTCGCGGGTTCGAGTCCCGTCCGCTGCGCCATATTCGGTAATCTGGAACACTGAACGCCAGGTCACCACAAGAAAGCCCGCTCATTGAGCGGGCTTTTTTTCGTCTGCGATTTTTCCTCTTGCTGCCTTGCCGTTGTGCACTGCCTACACCGGCTGAACTGTGCTGGTGCGTCATGACCTGAGGGAATACCCCCATGCACATTGGTCGATTGCGCCCCTTGCCGCTTAAACGGTTATCTATAGCCACGCGAAGACTTCCAGGTGAGCTACCGGCAGCAGGACGCTGCGGTGCCCGCTCTCTAACAATGGCCTTTCAAGGCGATAAAAAAATAGTCTGCAAGGGGAACGGCACTCCATGAAATATCCACTACGTCCGTTGGTGTTCTGGCCAACTTTCCTGATTCTGCTGGCGGCGGTGATCGCCAGCTATATCGACCTGAATGCGTTCCTTGCGGTGAGCAAACAGCTCAACAATCTGATCCTGAAAAACTTCTCCTGGCTGTTCAGCGCCGGCTCGTTTGCCATGGTGGTGTTGACCGCCATCGTGTACTTCTCGGCACTGGGCAAAGTGCGCATCGGCGGCGAGGACGCCCAGCCCCTGCTGAGCAAATGGCGCTGGTTCATGGTGGCGCTGTGCACCACGCTGGCGGTCGGTGTGTTGTTCTGGACCACCGCCGAACCGCTCTACCACCTGTACGGCCCGCCCACTAGCCTGCCGATCGAAGCGGGTAGCGCGGCGGCGAAAAGCTTTGCGATGTCCACCATGTTCCTGCACTGGACCATCACCCCGTACGCCATCTACCTGGTGCCGTCCCTCGTATTTGCGCTGGTGTTCTACAACCGCCGCAGCAACTTCTCGATTGGCGCGATGCTCGAACCCTTGCTGGGCGCGGCGCGGGTCAAGCGCTACGCCGGGCTGATCGACACCTTGGCGATGTTCGCCCTGGTCGCCGGCATGGCCTCGTCCCTGGGCACGGGCGCACTGACCCTGGCCGGAGGCCTGAGCCAATACATCGGCGGCGAAACCACGCCGTTCCGCTTGGCGATCATCATCGCAATCATCGTCATCACCTTTGTCGCCTCGGCCGCCAGCGGCCTGCAAAAAGGCATCGTGATGCTGTCCTCGTTCAACACCTGGATCATGCTCGCCCTCGGCTTGTTCGTGCTGCTGTGCGGGCCAACCCTGTACATGTTCAGCCTCGGCGTCGAATCCCTCGGCGTGTACCTCGACACCTTCTTCAGCCGCAGCCTGTTCACCGGTGCTGCCAGTGGCGACACCTGGCCGCAGAGCTGGACGGTGTTCTACTGGTCGGTGTGGTTTGCCTGGGCGCCGGTGAGTGCGCTGTTCCTCGGCAAGATCGGCCGTGGCTACACCGTGCGTGAGTTCATCCATATCAACATGCTGTTCCCGGCGTTGTTTACGGCGGTGTGGATCTGCATCTTCTCTGGCACCAGCCTGTACTTCGATGCGCTCGGCGATGGCAGCCTCAACCGCGTGCTCAACGAGCAGGGCGTGGAGCACGTGCTGTACCAGATGTTCCAGCAACTGCCGGCCAGCGGATTGATGATCGCGTTCCTGCTGTTCGTCGCCTTCATCTCGTTTGTCACCGCCGCAGACTCCAGCACCGACGTGATCGCCAACCTGTGCAGCAAGGGCGTGACCGCCGATTCCGACCTCGACGGCAACCCGATGCTGAAGATTGTCTGGGGCGTAATCATCGGCACGGTGTCGTGGGTGATGGTCTCGTTTATCGGCATCGACGGGGTGAAGATGCTCTCCAACCTCGGCGGTTTGCCGGGGATGATCCTGGTGCTGCTGGCCAGTACCTCGCTGATCTTCTGGCTGAAAAACCCGGCGCTGCTGGATGTGAAGCACTTCAAGCCGGCTACCGATCCCGCGCTGCGCGGCGCCAGCCCCGTCGCCGAGTTCGCCCGCTAAATCCTGAAACCTGTGTGTCTCCCCACGCGCTCCCCAGAGAGCGCGGGGGAGCCGTTTGTTCGCAATAAAAGTTTGGAGTTACCGATGGAAGTCGTTACCGAATTTGCCTACAAGGTCCGTGAAATCGAACACTGCCTGATCCCCCTGAAGGACGGCACCCAACTGGCCGCGCGTATCTGGCTGCCGGAAGTCGCCGGCCTGCAAACCTTCCCGGCGATCCTCGAATACCTGCCGTACCGCAAGCGCGACGGCACCGCCGTGCGCGATGCGCTGACCCACCCGTGGATGGCCGGGCAAGGCTATGTGTGCGTGCGTGTGGACATGCGCGGCAACGGCGAATCCCAAGGGCTGATGGCCGACGAATACCTGTTGCAGGAACAAGACGACGCCCTCGAAGTGATCGACTGGCTGTGCCAGCAGCCTTGGTGCGACGGCAACGTCGGCATGATGGGCATCTCCTGGGGCG
The DNA here is from genome assembly GCF_024655625.1 of Pseudomonas sp. 18.1.10. Lineage (NCBI taxonomy): Bacteria > Pseudomonadati > Pseudomonadota > Gammaproteobacteria > Pseudomonadales > Pseudomonadaceae > Pseudomonas > Pseudomonas sp. 18.1.10. The sequence continues at coordinate 21,597 of NZ_JANLGL010000069.1, read as the reverse complement.
GCTTCAACGGCCTGCAAGTCGCGGCGCGCCAGCCCGAGGCGCTGAAGGCGATCATCACCCTGTGTTCCACCGATGACCGCTTCGCCGACGACATCCATTACAAGGGCGGCAACCTGCTGATGGAGAACTTCGGTTGGGCCGCGACCATGCTCAACTTCAGCGCTGCCGTGCCCGATCCACTGCTGGTCGGCGATGAATGGAAAGCCCTTTGGCAGCAACGCCTGGACGCCATGCCGCTGCTCGCCGAAACCTGGCTGCAACACCAGACCCGCGATGACTACTGGCGCCACGGCTCGGTGTGCGAGGACTATTCAAAGATCAAGGCGGCGGTGTATGCGGTGGGCGGTTGGGGTGATGCCTACCGCAACACGGTTTCGCGGCTGATGGAGAACCTGCCAGGGCCGAAGAAAGCCATGATCGGCCCGTGGATTCACAAATACCCACACTTCGCCGTGCCGAATCCGGCCATCGGCTTCTTGCAAGAGGCCAAGCGTTGGTGGGATCACTGGCTGAAGGGCATCGATAACGGGGTGATGGATGACGCAGCCTGCACCTTTTACCTACAGGATGTTCTGCCGCCGCAGGGCAGTTACGCCGAGCGGCCAGGTATCTGGGTGCAGACGGCGGGGTGGCCGGATCCGCAAATACAGTGGCGCGATTTCAGCTTTGCCGAACAGGGCCTCAATCCCGGCGCGGAACCCTTGGCCACCCCACGCAGCATCTGCTCGCCGCTGACCACCGGCCTGCATCAAGGCGAGTACTGCGCCATCTGGTTTGGCCCCGACGGCCCTACGGACCAGCGCCGTGATGATGCGAATTCGCTGTGTTTCGACTCCCAGCCGCTGAGCGAACCCCTTGCGTTGCTCGGCGATGCGCGCCTCACCTTGCGCCTGGCCAGTGACACCGCTTGTGGGCAACTGGTCGCACGCCTGAATGCCATCGCGCCGGACGGGCAAGTCACGCAGATCAGTTACGGCGTGCTCAATCTCACGCTTCGCGAGGATTTTTCTCACGTATCGCCCGTAGTCCCTGGCGCCCCAATGGACGTGCAGTTAAACCTTGACCACATCGGCATGCGCATCCCGGCCGGCTACCGTTTGCGCCTGGCCTTGAGCACCGCGAGTTTCCCGTTGCTGTGGCCGAGCCGCGAACTGACCACCCTGACCTTGTTGCCCGGCTTGCAAAGCCTGCAACTGCCAGTGTTTACCGGCGAAGCGGTGGCGTGCCCGTTCGAAGCACCGCAATCAGCACCGCCGGCCAACCTCGAAGTACTGCGCGCCGCCGCGCCGAAGCGCACCTTGATCGAAGATGTGGGCAGTGGCGAGGTCTGCGTGAAGATCGAAGACGACCTGGGTTCGGTGCGTTTTACCGACCACGGTCTGGCGGTCGATCAGCGTTGCACCGAGCAATACCGCACCTTGCCCTGGGACCCGTTGTCCACCCGCGCCGATATCGAGTGGCACTACCGCGTCAGCCGTGACGAATGGGCCGTCGAGGTGGAAAGCCGCCTGAGCGTGAGCGCCGACGCCGAGTGGTTCTACGTCGAAGCCGAGCAGACCGCGTGGGAAAATGGCCAGTTGGAACATCGCCGCCAGTGGAGCAAACGCGTGGCCAGGGTCGCGCTGTGAGTGGGCAACTGGCAGGATGCTTGCCCACGTGATCTCTGCGGGCCCGGGGCAACCCGGGCCTGTCTCTGCCATTGGAATCCTTCATGTCGCGCCGAAACGTCGACCTACCCCCGCTCAATTGCTTGCAGACCTTCGAAGCGGCCGCCCGCCATTTGAGCTTTACCCAGGCCGCCCATGAACTGAACCTCACCCAAAGCGCGGTCAGTCGCCAGGTCAAGCGCCTGGAAGAAGACCTCGCCCGCCCGCTGTTTTATCGCCTGGCCCAGGGCCTTAGCCTCACGCCGGCCGGGGTGCGCTATTTCCGTACGATCCAACGCCTGCTGCGCGAACTCGACCGTGAGTCCGCCGAGTTGCGCCGGCGCGGTGCCGACCGCCAGTTGACCCTGGCCAGCACGCCGACCATCAGCTCAGTCTGGCTGGCCGGCTTGCTGCCGGACTTCCAGCGTGAACACCCGGACCTGGACATTCGCATCCTGTGCAGCGAAAGCCCCAGCCACCTGGATGTCAGCGAATATGACCTGGGCCTGTTCTACCACCTTGACGAACTGCCCGCGCCCCACGGCCTGGAGTTGTCGCCGGTGTTCGACAACGAACAGGTCATCACCGTGTGCAGCCCGGCTTATATAGAGCGCCATGGCCCGATTCACGACGTACAACACCTGCTGCACGCCCATACGTTGCTGATCGTCGAAGACCACTACCACGACTGGCTGACCTGGACCGACTGGTTCGCCGACGCCGACGCCCACTATCACACCCCGCGCCATGCGCTGCGCACCAACAGCTATCAACTGTTGATGCAATCGGCGGTGATGGGCCACGGCGTAGCCCTCGGCTGGAAGAGCCTGCTCGCCGGCGAACTGGACGCCGGGCGCCTGCAAATGGCCTTGCCCCACACCATGCACAGCCGTGGTCGCCTGCACCTGATGCAACCCCATCACCGCAACCCGCCCTCGGCGGCGCGCAGTTTTCGCCACTGGTTGCTGGCCCATGCCAGCCGCTTGAACAACCCCCCTGAGCCCTCATGAACCTGACCTTCCTGACCTTTCCCGCGCTGTACAGCGCGACCATTCTGATGCTCACCGGCAACGGCCTGTTCTTCAGTTTTATCGGCCTGCGCCTGAGCAGCGAAGGTATCAACGAGGTCTGGATCGGTGCGCTGACGGCGGCGTATTACGGCGGCATGGTGTGTGGCGCCAAGTTCGGCCACCGCATGATTGCCGGTGTGGGGCATGTGCGTTCGTATGTGGCCTGCGCCGGCGTCGCCACCATCATCGTGTTGCTGCATGTGCTGTTCGAGCAGCTGGAGTTCTGGCTGGCGCTGCGGTTTGTGATGGGCCTGGTGATGATGAACCAGTACATGGTCATTGAAAGCTGGCTCAACGAGCAGGCGGAAAACAACCAGCGCGGCGCGGTGTTTGCCGGCTACATGGTGGCGGTGTCGCTGGGCCTGATGCTGGGGCAGGGCGTTTTGATCTGGCGCCCTGAGCTGGATTTCAAGCCGCTGCTCATCGTCGCGATTTGCTTCGCCGCGTGCCTGTTGCCGGTGACCATGACCAAGCGCCTGCACCCGGCCAAGCTGGTGGCGGCGCCGCTGGAAGTGGGGTTTTTCTGGCGACGGGTGCCCCAGGCGCTGACCACGGTGTTTGTCACCGGCCTGATGGTCGGCGCGTTTTACGCGTTGGCCCCGGTGTTCGCCACGCGCAACGGCTTGAGCACCGCCGAGGCGAGTACCTTTGTCGCGGTGTCGATTTTTGCCGGGCTGTGCGGCCAGTGGCCCATCGGCTGGCTGTCGGACCGCATTGATCGCTCGCGCTTGATTCGCGCCTGCGCCCTGGCCTTGGGCTTGGTGGTGATTCCGTTGTGGGGCCTGGTGCAACTGCCCTATGCGCTGCTGCTGGTGTTCGGCTTTCTCAGCGGCTTACTGCTGTTCACTCTCTATCCGTTGGCGGTGGCGCTGGCCAATGACAACGTCGAACAACCACGACGTGTGCCGCTGAGCGCGATGATGCTGGCCACCCACGGCATCGGTGCCAGCCTGGGGCCGATGCTCAGCGGCGGGTTGATGAACAGCTACGGCCACGGCGCGTTCTACATGCTGTTTTCGGGCTGCGCGTTGCTGCTGATCTGGCGCGTGCAGCCGAAAAAAGTCACCGGCGAATACCTTGTCGAAGGTGCGCCGTTACACCATGTGGCCATGCCGGAACATCCGATGGGCGCAGTGCTGGACCCACGGGTGGATGAGATTCCCGAGGAACTGGTCATCAGCGAACCGGCGCCCGATCCCAAGGCCTGACCGCTACTTGGCTTTTTTCTTGCGCGGCTGGCGCGTGGCCAGGTGCTCGAAGCAAAAGGCGGCGGTGCCGAAGACGGCGATGAGGGTCAGTACGAGCATGCCGAGGGTTGAGCTTTCCACGGTGAATTCCTACGTGATGGAGTAGGTGCTCACCGTAGAGGTGCGGCGAAAACGCCTCAATAGCGGCGACGCAATCCTTACGGCGCCGGGTTCATTGTTACGCAGTCTTTACGCCGTTCAGGTTGTTGGCGCCCGAGGAAGAGATAGACGATCACGGCCGTCAGCGCGGTGAACACTGCCAGTACTTGCAGTAGTGTATTGAACCCGGCGGTGTAGGCTGCGCGCAGTTTCGCTATGGGAATTTGCCCTGTCTGTTGCAGATCACCCATGACCAGATGTTGCGCCGCCCGTGACAGCTCTTCCGGCGCCAGGCTGCTGTTGAGCCCCAAGTGATGGGCCACCAGCGCGCTCAACACCGCCACGGTAATCGCCAGCGCCACGCCCTCGCCGGCCACGCGCGTGGTGTTGAAAATCCCCGCCGCCATGCCCGCTTGTTCCTTGGGCACCACGCTGATCGACAGGCCGTCCATCAAGCCCCACGGCACTGCTGTGCCCAAGCCGATCAGCAGCAGGGCGGCGATAAGCTGGGCGTGTGCATCGGCGGGCAGGGTGCTCAACCGATAAAGGCCAGCGGCAGCGATCAAAAATCCTACGGTGCACAGGCGCCCGGCCGACACCCAGCGGGTCAACGACGCCGCCAGCATCGGCACCGGCAGCATGGGCGCCGACAAGGCGAGCATGCGCAGCCCCGCGTCGAAGGCGCTGAGACCTTCGACGCCGATAAAGCGGATCGGCAGCAATACGACCAGCACGATAAAGCAGTAGCAGGTGCCGATCGGCAGGATCTGTACGCCGACAAAACGCGGAAAACGCAACAGCCGCAGTTCCAGCATCGGCTGTTTGGCACGGGTTTCCACCCACGCAAACACCCCGGCGAGCAGCACCGACACAGCGAGCAACGCCTGGATCAACGGCGCGTTCCAGCCGTGCCCTGGGGCGAGGATTACGGCGCTGGTGAAGGCAATCAAAAGCCCCGAGAACGCCAGCACGCCGGGTGAGTCCAGGTGTTGTGCATGCGGGTTGCGACTTTCGCGCAGGTTCGGCACGGCAAACACCAGGGACACCAGCGCCAGCAGGGCGGTGAACAGAAAGATCCCGCGCCAGCCCATCCACTCGATCAGCACGCCCGACAGCAGCGGCCCGAACGCCAGGCCGATACCAAATGTGGTGCCCAACAGGCTGAACGCCCGCGTGCGCGCATGGCCGTCGAACTCCTGCGCCAGCGCGGCCGTACCGCCGGCCAAGGCGGCAGCGGCGGCGATGCCTTGGGCGCCGCGCAGCACATCCAGCCACAACACACTGGGCGCCACCGCCAGCAGCAGGGAGACCGCGGCAAACAAGCCCATGCCGCCAATGAACAAGCGCTTGCGCCCATAGCGGTCGGCGAGGGTGCCTGCGGCCATCAGCAGGCTGCCGAAACTGAGCATGAAGGCGTTGGTGATCCACGCCAGTTCAGTGGGCGTGGCGTCAAAGGCCCGGCCAATGAACGGCGTGGCCACGGCGCCGCCGGTAAAACTCATCGGCAAGACCAGTGCGGCCAGGCAAATCGCCGCGAGGATGGTGTAGCGATGGGGGTGCATGGCATCCGTCCTTTATCGTCCAGTTGAAGTCCTGATTAATCTATTCAGGATGCAATCGCAGATAAACAGGCTTACCTTCCACTGATAGCGGACAAAAAGGACGTAATGGATCAATGGACAGTCTGGGCGGTGTGATTTCCTTCGTTAAAACGGCAGAAGCCCTCAGTTTTGTCGCGGCGGCGCGGAGCCTGGGGATTTCCGCTTCGGCCGTCGGTAAAAACGTCGCCAAGCTGGAAGCGTCGCTGAATGTGCGGTTGTTGCAGCGCAGCACGCGCAAAGTCAGCCTGACGGCGGAGGGGCAATTGTTTTACGAGCGCTGTCGAAAAATCCTCGACGACTTGCAGGACGCCCAGGCCATGCTCTCCCACGTGGTCCAGCAACCCCGTGGCAAGTTGCGGGTGAGTTTGCCCACCATCGGCTATCGCTTCCTCATGCCGCACATGGCGGCGTTCCGCAGCGCTTACCCGGAGGTCGAGCTGGAGCTGGATTTCAACGACCTGCTGGTGGATGTGATCGAGGAAGGCATCGATGTGGCGATCCGCAGCGGTGGCCTGGCGGACTCGAAGTTGATGGCGCGTCGGCTGGGGCCGTTCAGGTTTCTGCTGTGTGCGTCGCCGGCGTATTTCCAGCGCCATGGCCGGCCGCTGGCGGTGCAAGACCTGGAGCACCACGCCTGCCTGCGTTACCGCTTTGCCACCACCGGCAAAATCATGGACTGGACCCTGGCCGCCGACCCCGCATTCACCGGGCTACACCTGCCCACGGCAATGACCCTGAACAATATGGAAGCCATGCTCATGGCCGCCGTCGATGGGCACGGCATTGCCTTTGTCCCCGACTTCCTCGCCCGTGAGGCCTTGGCCCAGGGGCAGCTGCACAGCGTGCTGGATGAGCAGTGCAGCGATAGGGGACAGTTCTGGGCGTTGTGGCCGTCCAGCCGTCACCTGTCGCCGAAAATCCGCGTGTTCGTGGACTTTATTGCCGAGCGCCTGTTCCCCTCAAGCTAAGGCGCGTTGCGGCTGTGGCGGTAATCACTGACGGCCTCGTACACCGCTTTGCGCAACCGGTTGATGCCGCCAATGGGACGGTGCTCCGCCACGCCGAACCACGGGTTGAAGGACTGGTTGTCACACGCCAGGTTTTGCTCGGGGGTGTCGAAGTCCTGCGCCGGGATGCGAATTTTCGCCACGGTTTCGTAGGGCGCATCGCTCTCTTTCCATTCGATGCTGGTGTCTTCTATCGGCATGAATTTCTGCGGGTTCTGCCGCTGGATCTGCAACACAAAACAGGCCGCGACGCGGTCGGTGGACAGTTGCTGATTCAACGCGCTGCGCAGGAAGTTCGGCAGGTCCTGGTTCTGTTTCGGCAGCACGTATTGCGGGCAGTTCTGCGGATCGGGTGCGACACGGAACTTGGCATTCGCCGCGCCGAACTTGTAGGGCGAGACGGAAAAGTACGTGGTCTGCGTCGGGCTGGCCGGAGCCGGCGCCAGGGTGGCCAGGGCGATAAACAGGTGACGTACTTGCCAGCTGCGCGGGTCGACCTTGGGGAAGAACGCCAGGACCTTTTTGCCATCCGCCTGGGCGCCGATGTTCTGCGCGTATTCCGCCACGTCGCTGACGAAAAAGTTCGGGTGGCTGAACATCACGAAGTCTTGTTCGCTGCGGTTTTGCTGGTCGGCCAGCAGTTGTTTGCCCGGCACATCCAGCAGTTTGAGGGCCATGCCGCGTGCATCGCGGATGCTGTCGAATTGCGGGTAGGCGTTGCCGTTGGACAAGCGCATCGTCGCCTGCCAGGTCTTGCCCGGTTCGGCGAACACGCCTTGGCGCAGCGCCGGGTCGAGGTCCGCCAGCACGCTGACTTCGGCCTTCACGCAGCCATGGGCCTTGGCGTGGGCATCGCGCAGGTAGCGCGTGCCTTCACGGTGCTGGTCAACGATGCGCACCGCGGTCTGGATGATGCCTTGGGTCATGGCGGCTTCGCCTGCCGGAATCTGCTCATCCGGCGATACCGGGCCGCTGTGTTGCCAGGCATACCAGGCGGTGGCACCCAGCCAGCCGAGCAGGCCGAGGCCCACCAGCCACAGGAGTGTCTTGCCGAGAAAGGCGCCGATGCGCAGCCACAGGCGTGCGAGCAGGGAAGGGCGGTCGTAGGGGGATCGAATCATCATGGCAGTTGTTGCTCCAGCGGGCCGCCCAGCACTTTGAGGTATTCCAGCAGCGCCCAGCGTTCCTGTGGCAGCAAGCCACGGCCGATGACGCCATTGCCACGCTGGCCAGCACGGAATTCGTGGCCGCTGTTGTGGTTGCCGGTGATTTTGGTATCGAACAGGAAGGCATTCTTGAACGCGCCGGTCTGGAAGCCCAGGTGGCGCGGGTCGTAGTCGAAGGTGCCTTTATAGAAGGTGGTGCTGCGTTCGTCCTGGGGCGACAGCAATTGGTAGATCGTCGGCACCGAGCCGTTGTGCAGGAACGGCGGCGTGGCCCACACACCGGCCAGTGGCCGTGCCTTGTAGGCACGCAGTTCGCGCACGCCGATGGGCAGACCGTAGCCGTCCAGGCGCGGGCGCTCGGCCGGGGTGACGCCGGCAGCGCGGTAGGCGTGCTCTTCGACGAATGCGGTGACGTAGGCCAGGCCCTTGGCCACGGACATTTTTTTCAGGTCCAGGGGTTCGCTCGGCGTCGGGTGTAGTTGCACATTCAGCTGGGCCAGTTCGGCCGGGTCCCATTGCAGGGCGCTGAGGTCGTAGCGTTGGTCGGCGATGTTGTTGGCGGTGCCGGGGTCGGTGCCGATGTAGTCCACCGGGAGCATTTTCAGTTGCTGCACCGGGCGGCCGTTTTCCTGGGTGACGGTGGGGACGTGGCAGCCAGCGCAGTTTTCGGCGAAGAGTGCGCGGCCTTGGGCGGCGAGGGGCTTGTCCACCGCGCCGAACAGTTCTTCGGGCCAGCTCGGTGGCTTGAGGCGTTGCAGGGTTTCTTCGATCAGGTTGAGGTCGCGCACGCGCACGCTGGACGGGTAGCGCGCATCGCCTTGCAGGGGTTGGCCGGCGCTGTCGAAAAAGCTCAGGGTGGCACCGACGCCGAGGGCTTCGCCGATATTGCGCGCCATGGGTTGCTGGGCCGACCCGTTCCATTGCACCCAGTCGAAGGTCCAGATATCCCACAACTGTGGGTAGTCCACCGGTGCGTTGGCGATGCGATAGTTGTCTGGGGAAATCGCGTCGCCGAAGCTGGCATTGGCGATGCGGCCGAACGCGTCGGTGCGGCCGGGGCCTTCCTGGGTGGGGTAGAGGCCGCGGTGCGTGTCGTTCCAGGCGACTTTGAGGAAGGTGTTCAACGATTGCTTGAAGTCCTGGCGCAGCTGGCTGTGCTCGGCGTCGTAGCGATCACCCAAGACCTGGCGGGCGAAGCGCTCGAACTTCCACGGGTTGTAATAGGTGGCGGTGAGGCTGGCGACGAGGGCCTGGCCGAAGCTGCCACCGCGCAGGGTCGGTACGCTGGACGGCAGCACATGCTGGGCTGAGCCGCCGTCGATGCGCAGGGCCTGGCCGTTGAAATGCAACTCGCCGGTGTGGCAGGCGGCGCAGGTGATGTCCAGGTATTCGGCACTGTTGCCGGCGTTCTTGTGACGGGCGAAACCCACCGGCAGGTTGCCGGGGTTTTGCGCGCTGGCGACTTGCTTGGGGTCCACCAGGAAGCCGAAGCGCGCCAGGTACTCGGGGGTGGCGAAACGCTGTTCGGAAAACGGCAGTTCGAGGGTGGTGAACCAGTCGTAGTGCAGGCCTTTGACCTGGGTGCCCTGGGGCGTGAAGTAATAGGTCTGGCGGTCGGCGGCACTCCATTGCTCGCCATAGTGCACCTGCTGCACGGCCACGTAGTCCGGCAGCTTGGGGTTGACGATGTAATAGAGCACCACGGCCAGGATCAGCCCCAGTGCCGCGAGAATCAGCAGGAAAACACGGGAAAAAATGCGCAAGATAACTATCCTTGTCGAGTTGTCGCGTTGTTATGCCACTACGCCACAGGTGCGGCAAGTGGCCATGAGCCCGGAACAGGCGGTCCCGCGATCCTTCGCGGGCCCTCATCATGAATGAAAATGCTTTTAAACACGTGAACTTATCGCAAGTTTGTGGCTCACATGCCGGTAGCCATTGGTCGTGGCCGCCTGATAAGCTCGCGACTTTATTCGAATGCCCTTTAGGCGCATGAACAAGGAAATAGCATGAAACAGCATCGGTTGGCGGCGGCGGTGGCCCTGGTTAGCCTGGTACTTGCGGGTTGTGATTCGCAGACCAGCGTAGAGCTGAAAACCCCGGCGCAGAAAGCTTCCTACGGCATCGGCCTGAACATGGGCAAGAGCCTGGCTCAAGAAGGCATGGATGACCTGGACTCCAAAGCGGTAGCCCAAGGCATCGAAGACGCCGTCGGCAAGAAAGAGCAGAAGCTCAAAGACGACGAACTGGTTGAAGCGTTTGCCGCACTGCAAAAGCGTGCTGAAGAGCGCATGACCAAGATGAGCCAAGAGTCGGCAGCCGCCGGCAAGAAGTTCCTCGAAGACAACGCCAAGAAAGACGGCGTCGTCACCACCGCTACCGGTCTGCAGTACAAGATCACCAAGAAAGCCGACGGCGCACAGCCTAAGCCGACTGACGTGGTGACTGTTCACTACACCGGCAAGCTCACCAACGGCACCACCTTTGACAGCTCCGTGGATCGCGGTAGCCCGATTGACCTGCCGGTCAGCGGCGTGATCCCGGGTTGGGTCGAAGGCCTGCAACTGATGCACGTAGGCGAGAAGGTCGAGTTGTACATTCCTTCCGACCTGGCCTACGGCGAGCAGAGCCCGAGCCCGGCGATTCCAGCCAACTCCGTGCTGGTGTTCGACCTGGAACTGCTGGCCATCAAGGACCCAGCCAAGGCTGAAGCCCCTGAGGCACCTGCTGCACCAGCCGCCAAGAAGTAATCGGCGCCTGAACACACAACGCCCCGTCTCGACGGGGCGTTGTTGTTTCTGCGAGGTGCATATTTATCCCTGTGGGAGCTGGCTTGCCAGCTCCCACAGATCCGAGCGAACGTCTGCAGCAGGCAACAGTCTGATATAACGTCCCGGTGTGGGTAGCCGCACAGCAACACCAAGTCAATGAAATATTGGGTTTTTTTTATGTGCGCAAAAAATGCCCGATCTGACTGAAGGCCTTGTAATACGGGCCTTTCAGCCTGCAAAACAGGCTCTGTTCACAAGGTTATCCACAATTTGTGTGGATAACATTTCTGTTCGCCTGGAACTGGAGTGAGCTATGAAACCACCCTTCAATTTCACCCGCTTCCTGCCCATGGCGGCACGTCTGCTGGGCCGTGGGCGTTTGCCTACGCTGCTCTTCGCGGTTGCCGCCAAGGGCTCAAGCCAGGGTAATCGCCTGGGCAAGCTCAAGGATGATCTCAAGTTGCTCCAGGCCTTGTGCCTGGCCTACTGGCGCGGCGAGTACCGGGCCATCAGCCCGAAGGCGCTGATCTCGGTGGTGGCGGGGTTGATGTATTTCCTCAGCCCGATCGATGCGATCCCGGACTTTATCCCGATGTTTGGCATGCTCGACGACATTGCCGTGCTGGCATGGGTCATGAAGACCCTGGACGGCGAGCTGAGCGCCTTTCGTGCCTGGCGTGAGGCGCAGCGCCCGGAAAAGCTCGCGGTGGTTGAGCGGCTGCCTGCGACGCCGGCGCTGCTGGCCAGGGAAAACCCGCAAAAAAACCAGTGATGGTTATATCCCCCTACGACCTTTGTGACTGTTAGGATTACACTCCTAAGGAAAGAGCTTACTTAGTAAGTGTTGTTATCCTACGGGGCAGTCATGGATATTCAGATAATTTCACGCGATGGCGCACCCGAATACGCGGTGTTGCCATGGGATCAGTACCAGGCGCTGCTAAAAGCTGCCGGTCAGCAACAACCCGCCACACCTCCTCCTGTTTCTCCTGCCCAAGCCGCACCGGCCCAGGACTTGCGCCCGCTCGCAGACCTGCGCGGCTTGCGCGAAGCCAAGGGCCTGGCGATTGAGACGCTGGCCCGCACCGTGGGCATCAGCCCGTCGTACCTTGGATTGATCGAAAGTGGTGAACGCCAGCCGGATGCCGCGATCCGCCGCAGCCTGGCCTGGGAATTGGGCGTTGCAGGTTGGAGGGATGAATCTTGAGCCTACGTATCAGTCGTCAACACTGGGATGGGTTACTCAACGAACTGGACCAGGCGCGCCGCCAGCGCCATCTGCTGACGTACCGCGCGTTGCTGGAACGCTTGCAGTTCCCCACGCCGGCCATGCAAACCCTGGCCGCCGCCCTGGAGCACCTGGCGGCGCTGGACGCCAAGGCCGAGCAGCCGTTGCGCAGTTCCCTGGTAATCAGCCAGGGCGCGAGCCGCTTGCCGCGCACCGGCTTCTTTGAATGCGTGGAGCGCCTGGGGCGCTTCAGCGGGCCGTCCGACGGCGTGGCCGCCGCCTCCTGGCACGCGTCGGAAGTGGTGCGGGTGTTCGAGTACGAGTACCCGGAATCGGCCGAGGCCTAAACCTGCGGCAGGGCGTCCATGCTGTCGATCACGTGGATGCTATAGCCAGCCACGTCCTTGGCATGGTGCTTGGCCTGCGACGCTAACTCTGCCAACTGGCTGGCATCCAGTTGTCCACAGGCCTGTGGATACAAATGCACCACGCCGATGGACAGTGACAGCAAGGCAAACTCCTGGCGTACACCCTGGCGGTTCAGTGCCACGAAGCAGCCGGCGTCAAGGTGTTCGGCGCGGTAGAACCGCCGACATTGAGTGTGGAAGTCATCCAGCAGTTGATTGAGGCGCTTGCGCCAATCCTGCGGCCCCAACACCAGCAAAAAATCATCGCCACCGATATGCCCGACAAAGTCGCGGCTGGGATCGACCCGATCGTTCAGGCACTGCGCCAGGCACAACAACACCTCATCGCCACGGCCGTAGCCGTAGATATCGTTGAATGGCTTGAAGCTGTCGATATCCACGTAGCAGATCACCGATTCGCGCTGCTGTTGCAGCAGCCGCGACAGGCACTGCTGGATCGGCACGTTGCCAGGTAGCAAGGTCAGCGGGTTGGCGTAGCGCGCCTGCTGGATTTTCAGCTCGGTAATCAGCTTGAGTACGTCGATCACCCGCCCCAGGCCCAGGTAGTCGCCATTGAGGGTGATGATGAAGTCTTCTTCGATACGTTGCCGCGCGCGGCTGGTGAGAAGGCGGCTGACCTGTTGCAGCGACTGGCTCAATTCCACGGCGAGAAAGTCATTGCTCATCAAGCGGCTGATGGGCTTGCGCGCAAACAGGTCGGTGGCGAACGGCTTGAGCAGCGCATCCGACAGCGAATGCCGGTGCACGATGCCCACCGGGTGGCCGCGCCCGTCCAGCACCGCCAGGGAGTTGAGGTTGGCCTGGCGGCGGAACGCTTCCAGGACCTGGGCGGTGGCGGTGTCCTGGTCCACGGCCGGTTGTTCGTTGAGCAGGGCGCTGAGGTCGCTGCCTTCTTCGTTCAGGGCGACGTTGGCACTGTCGGGCTTGGGCAGCATCAGGCGCGCTTCCTGCGGCGGATGCTCCTGGGGACGACAGAGCAGATAGCCTTGCACCAGGTCCACGCCCATCTCGGTCAGCACCGCCAGTTCCTCCGGCAACTCGATACCTTCGGCAATCACCTGGGCGCGCGACGCCTTGGCGATTTGCAGGATCGAGCCGACAAACTCGCGCTTGAGCGCATCCTGGTGAATGCCGTCGATAAAGTGCCGGTCGATCTTCACGTAATCCGGGCGCAACTCCGACCATAAGCGCAGGCTGGAATAGCCGGCGCCGAGGTCATCCAGGGCAATCGAAAAACCCATGTTGCGGTAGTGATGCAACGCGGTTTGCAGCAGGTCGAAATCGTCGGTGGGGGTCTGCTCGGTGAGTTCGATCACCACCTGGCTGGGCGCAATACCGTAGTCGCGCAGCAATTGCCGGGTGCGTCCCGGCTGGTGCGCGGTCTCCATCAAGGATTCCGGCGAGACATTGAGGAACAGCATGCCCGGCAGCTTCTGTTCGTTGAAGCGCCGGCACGCGCTTTCGCGGCAGGCCATTTCCAGTTCGCTGAGGCGCCCCGCCTGGCTGGCCACCGAGAACAACGCGACAGGGGAGTGCAGCGGGCTGTTGGACGGGCCGCGGCTGAGGGCTTCATAGCCAAGGATGCGCCGTTCGGACAGGCAGATGATCGGTTGGAACAGGCTGTGCAAACTGCCTTGAGCCAGGATTGAGCCCAATGCATTCAGCTGTTCGGTCATGGTCATGGCGATCTCGATCGAAAAAAAAGGACCGCTGGCGGTAAGCCAGCGGTCCTTTATTTCACGACAGAATGATGTCTATATGATGACAGCTCGGGGAGCGGTCACATTAAATTGCCATCATTTACTGCTTGGCCACCTGTTTGGTGATTTTCAGGTAGTCCAGCAGAATGCGGCCTGTCTCAGCCATGTAGGCGTCGTCTTCCGGCTTGGTTTTTTCCGCCTCGGTTGGCAGCGCGTCTTCATCTTCTTTCTTCAGCTCTTTGAGCGGGTCTTCGCCCTTGGCCTTGCGGCGGACGTTTTCCAGCACCAGCTGTTGATTTTCGATGTCGGCATGCTGCTTGCGACGATCCACTTCGTTGAGGCTGACGGATTTTTCTTCCATCAGCTTCTTGGCCAGGGCCAGCTTGTCGCGGATAAACACGAACTCGGCATCCTTGGCGGAGCGCGCCTCGTGGTCAGCCTTCAACTGCGCCAGGAATGGCTTGAACGGGTCCGACGCGGGCTTGATCGCAGGACGGATGGTGTCCCACGGCATGGCTTCCGGCAGGGCGCTTTCGCCGATTTCCTTGGTGTCGATGATCGACGGGAAATCGATGTCCGGCAGGACGCCCTGATGCTGGGTGCTCTGCCCGGAAACCCGGTAGAACTTGGCCAACGTCAGCTTCAGTTCGCCATGGTTCAGCGGCTGGATGGTCTGCACGGTGCCTTTGCCGAAGGTCTGGCCGCCGATGATTAGCGCGCGGTGATAATCCTGCATGGCACCGGCGAAAATCTCCGAAGCCGACGCCGAGAGACGGTTGACCAGCAACGCCATCGGCCCTTTGTAGAAGGCGCCCGGGTTCTCGTCTTCCAGCACGTCGACACGGCCGTCAGCGTTGCGTACCAACACGGTCGGGCCCTTGTCGATAAACAGGCTGGTCAGCTCGGTGGCTTCCTGCAGGGAACCGCCGCCGTTGTTGCGCAGGTCGATGACCACGCCGTCGACTTTTTCCTTCTGCAGCTCTGTGAGGATTTTCTTCACGTCACGGGTGGTGGACTTGTAGTCCGGGTCGCCAGCGCGGAAGGCCTTGAAGTCCAGGTAGAAGGCCGGGATCTCAATCACGCCCAGCTTGTAGTCCTTGCCATCCTGCTTGAGGTTGAGGATTTTCTTCTGCACGGCCTGGTCTTCGAGCTTCACCGCTTCACGGGTGATGGACACGATCTTGCTGGTCTGGTCGTTGGGCGCATTGGTGTGCGGAATCACTTCCAGGCGCACCACGCTGCCTTTCGGCCCACGGATCAGCTTGACCACTTCGTCCAGGCGCCAGCCGACCACATCGACCATCTCTTTGTCGGCCTGGGCCACACCGATGATCTTGTCAGCCGGGGCGACCTGCTTGGTCTTGTCCGCCGGACCTGCCGGCACCAGGCGCACGATCTTCACCTGGTCATTGTCGCTTTGCAGGACGGCACCGATGCCTTCCAGGGACAGACTCATATTGATATCAAAATTTTCCGCGTTATCTGGCGACAGATAATTGGTGTGCGGGTCGTAGGACATCGCGAAGGTGTTGATGTAAGCCTGGAAGATATCTTCGGCACGGGTCTGGTCCAGGCGCGCCAGTTGATTCTTGTAGCGCTTGGTCAACAGTTCCTGGATCGCCTTGGGTTCTTTGCCGGCGATCTTCAGGCGCAGGACCTCGTCCTTGACGCGTTTGCGCCACAGGTCGTCGAGGGCCGCGGTGCTGGTCAGCCAAGGCGCGTCCTTGCGGTCCACCAGAAGGGTTTCCTTCTCGGTGAAGTCGAGCTTGTCGACGCCTTTGTTCAGCTCGGCCAAGGCGAAGTCCAGACGCGCTTTGACGCGGTCCAGGTAACGCTTGTAGATGGTGAAACCGGGTTGCAGGTCGCCGCTCTTGAGGAAATCGTCGAACTGCGTCTTCCACTTGTCGAACTCAGCGATATCGCTGGCCAGGAAGTAGCTGCGCGACGGGTCCAGCAGCTTGAGGTAGCTGTCGTAGATAATCACTGAGCGCGCGTCGTCGAGCGG
Source organism: Pseudomonas sp. 18.1.10 (assembly GCF_024655625.1). Classification (NCBI taxonomy): domain Bacteria; kingdom Pseudomonadati; phylum Pseudomonadota; class Gammaproteobacteria; order Pseudomonadales; family Pseudomonadaceae; genus Pseudomonas; species Pseudomonas sp. 18.1.10. The sequence continues at coordinate 5,629 of NZ_JANLGL010000069.1, read as the reverse complement.
CGGCTTGCTGTAGTGATGGCGCTTGAGCAACTCGACAACGTTAAGGCTGGCAATCACCTCATCGCGATCCGGCTGAAGGTTGTCCCAGCTGTTGGCTGCGAACGTATTGGTCGACATCGACGCGAAGCCGAGACCAATGAAAAGAGCGAGTGCGGTGCTGGGGAACAAATGCTTCATGCTGATTCGACGCGGGGGCAATTGATAACGCATATTAGGCCGTCTTTGAGGGAGCCGGTTCCATATGGTCCGGTCGCATAATGCAAAAAGCCCGGCGATACAGCTACGGGCTCAGTCCAGACTCACTATGGAGGCACTGTGAAAGCATTGCAAGGCGTTGACGGTCACGTGGCGTGGATGGAAGAAGCCAGTCCTACCTGTGATGTAGGCCAAGTTCGCATTCGTGTGGCGGCAGCGGGCCTCAATCGCGCCGATTTATTACAGCGTGCAGGGCTGTATCCGCCGCCTGCGGGTGCCAGCGCCGTGTTGGGCCTGGAGTGTTCCGGGGTAATCAGCGAAGTGGGCGCGGGCTCGTCCTGGCAAGTCGGCGACCGCGTCTGCGCGCTGCTGGCCGGCGGCGGCATGGCCGAAGAAGTGGTGGTGGATGCACGCCATGTGCTGCCGGTGCCGGAAGGTTTGTCGCTGATCGAAGCGGCGGCGTTGCCTGAGGTGTACAGCACGGCGTGGCTGAATCTGTTCCAGCTGGCGGGCCTCAAGCCCGGTGAGAAAGTGTTGCTGCATGCCGGCGCCAGTGGCGTGGGCTCGGCGGCGATCCAGCTGTGCAAGGCGTTTGGCAGCCCGTGCTGGGTCAGCGTCGGTTCGGCCGAGCGCCTGGCCTATTGCGAGGCCCTGGGTGCCCAGGGCGGGGTGGTGCGTACCGATGGCATTGAAGGGCTGCGGGACTTCGGGCCGTTCGATGTAATCCTCGACCCGGTGGGTGGCGACTATGCGGCGCTGGACCTCAAGCTGCTGGCCCTGGACGGTCGTTGGGTGTTGATCGGTTTGATGGGCGGTCGCGAGGCCAAGCTGGACCTGGCGCAGGTGCTGGGCAAGCGCGTGCAGTTGCTGGGCTCGACCTTGCGTAGCCGCAGCGATCAGTTCAAGGCCGACCTGTTCAGTGACTTGAGCCAGCATGTGTGGCCGTTGTTTGTTGAAGGGCGCTTGAGTCCGCAATTGGCCAAGACGTACCCGATCAAGGATGCCGAGGCGGCGTTTGCCGAGCTGGCGACTAACCAGGTTTCAGGGAAGTTGGTGTTGGTGATCGATGAAAGCCTGAGCTGATTCCAATTTGAAATGCAGTCAATGTGGGAGCTGGCTTGCCTGCGATAGCGGTATGTCAGATGAAGAATTCTTCACTGATAGACCGCTATCGCAGGCAAGCCAGCTCCCACAGTTTGATTGGGTTTTCAATTCAAAGGAGGGGTGATCAGATCCAGTGGTGGATGGGCCAGCCGGCCTGCTCGGCGTGGGCACGCAGCACCGGATCGGGGTTGACCACTTGGGGATTATCCACCTTCAACAACAACGGCAAATCGTTGCGCGAATCCGAATAGAAATACGCCCCCTCCAACGTCTCACCTTCCTGTGCCAACCATTCCAGCAAACGCGTGATCTTGCCTTCACGGTACGTCAGCACGCCCACGGTACGCCCGCTGTACACGCCATGGCTGACGTCCAGCTCGATCCCCAACACTTCATCAATACCGATCCGCGCCGCAATCGGCTTGACCAGGTGGACGCCGGACGCCGAGATCACCAGGATCCGGTCACCATTGGCCCGATGGCGGGCGATGGTCTTGGTGGCGTCGCTGTAGATCAGTGGCTCGATCACGTCCTCGACCCACGGCTCCACCAGGTGTTCGATTTCCGCCGGGGTGCGGCCGATCATCGGCTCAAGGCTGAAGTCCATGAAGTCTTCCATCTTGAGTTCGCCCCGGCTGTAGGCGGCCATCAGCTCACTGTTCTTGCGCATGAACGATTCCGGGTCCACCCAGCCCAGGCGGCCCATCTGCTCGCTCCACAGGGTGGCGCAGTCGCCGTGGATAAGGGTGTCGTCCAGATCGAAAATTACCAATGCCATCCGTCATGCTCTCTGAAATAAAACGTTGTGTCAGGCTACTTCACACAGGGCGCTTGGGTCGATGGAAAGTGCCAGGCGTTGCCCGTCCGGGTGCAGGTCGTCGGCCGAGCGATTGAGCACGTCCACCACCAGTTCCACGCCGCGCGCTTCGATGCGGTAGCGGATCACGTTGCCCAGCAGGCTGTGGCTGCGCACCCGCGCGTCCAGCTCGCCGTTGCGGCTCAGTTCGATGGCTTCCGGGCGGATCGCGATGCGGCTGTTGATCGGGCGTTGCAGCAACAGGCTGGCCTTGTCGGCGTCGAGTAGATTGTAGTTGCCGATAAAACCGGCCGCGAACACATCCACCGGCGCGGTATAGAGCGTCTCGGCATCGCCGCTCTGCACGATCTTGCCCTGGTTCATCAGGAAGATGCGGTCGGACATGGTCAGGGCTTCTTCCTGGTCGTGGGTCACGAAGATCGTGGTCAGCCCCAGCTCGCGCTGGATCTGGCGGATCTGTTCACGCAGGTGCTTGCGAATCCGCGCATCCAGCGCCGACAGCGGTTCATCCAGCAACAACAGGCGCGGGCGGGTCACCAGGGAGCGGGCGAGGGCCACGCGCTGGCACTGGCCGCCGGACATCTGGTGCGGGTAACGGCCGGCGAGGTCCTTGAGTTCCACCAGTTGCAGTACTTCCTGCACGCGCTGGTGGCTGTCGTCGGCGTTGACCTTTTGCATGCGCAGGCCGAAGGCGACGTTTTGTTCCACGGTCATGTTGGGGAACAGGGCATAGCTCTGGAACACCATGCCGATGTGACGTTTCTGCGGGCTCAGTGGGACGATGTCCTGGCCATCCAGCAGAATTTTCCCACTGTCCACCGAGGTCAGCCCGGCGATGCAGCGCAGCAGCGTGGACTTGCCGCAACCGGACGGGCCGAGCAGGGTGACGAACTCGCCCTTAGCGATCTCGCAGTTGATATCACTGAACACCGGGGTGCCGGCGTAGCTTTTTTGCAGGTGTTGGACGCTGACGAAGCTCATTGGCTTTTGTCCTTGTTCAAGATATTGGCGGCCCAGGTCAGCACCAGCACAAAGAAGAAGTAGGAAATCACGACGGCGCTGGTGAAGTGGCCGCTGCTGTTGCGCATGTTGTTGAGGTACACCTGCAGGGTTTCGTAGCGGGTGCCCACCAAGATGTTGGCAAACACGAACTCGCCGAACAGGAACGAGAACGACAGCAGCAGCGCCACCATCAGGCCTTTGCGCAGGTTTGGCAGCACGACGAAGATCGCCGCCTGCCAGGTGCTGGCGCCGAGCAGTTGGGAGGCGTCCATCAGGTCGCGCAGGTTGATGGCTTGCAGGTTGTTGGTGATCGCCCGGTACATGAACGGCAACGCCACGGTGAAGTAGCAACCGATCAGGATCCACGGCGTGCCCACCATCGCCAACGGCCCGGAACCGTACAGCTGCAACAGGCCCACCGACGACACCACCGGCGGCACCGCGAAGGGCAGCAGGATCAGGATGTTCATCAGCGCGTCGAGCTTGGGGAAGTGGTAATGCACCACAAACAGCAGCGGCAGGATCAGCACCACCGACAGGATCAGCGCACCCACGCACACCAGCAATGATTGCCCGAAGGCCATCAGGAAGCGCGGGTCGCTCCACAGTTGCACGTACCATTTCACGGTAAAGCCGGCGGGCAGGATGGTCGCCGACCAACTGCTGGCGATGGAGTAAACGAAGGTGCCCACCAGCGGCAGCACGAGGATTGCAAACAACAGCCACACCACCACCCGATGGTAGAGGGCCGCCGGGCCGGCTTCAGCGCGAGACATGGTAGCTCCTCTTGAGCAGCAGTTGATGGACCACGGTGACCACGGTCATCAGCGCCACGAGCACCACGGCCAGGGCGCTGGCCATGTTCGGGTCGAGGGACACATCGCCGGACACCAGGCCCGCGATGCGGATCGGCAACACGTTGAAGTTGCCGGTGGTCAACGCGTACACCGTGGCGTAGGCACCGAGGGCATTGGCCAGCAGGATCACAAAGGTGCCGAGCAAGGCCGGCGTGAGCACCGGCAGGCCGATATGCCGCCAGAACTGCCAGCCACTCGCGCCGAGCAGCGCGGCCGACTCCCGCCAGTCTTCGCGCAACGCATCAAAGGCCGGATAGAGCAACAGCACGCCGAGCGGAATCTGGAAGTAGGTATAGAGGATGATCAACCCGGTCTTGGAGTACAGGTTGAAGTCCTCAATGATCCCGGCCTGCTTGAGCATGATGGTGATGCTGCCGTTGAAGCCCAGCAGGATGATGAACGCGAAGGCCAGGGGCACACCGGCGAAGTTGCTGGTCATGTTGGCAAAGGCGGTGACGAAGTTACGCAGCGGCGAATCCACCCGGCGCAGCGAGTAGCTGCCGAGGGTAGCGATGATGATGCCGAAGACGCTGGAGTAGAAACTGATTTCCAGGCTGTACTGGATGGCTTGCAGGTAGAACTTCGAGCTGAAGATGCGTACGAAGTTTTCCACGCCCCAGCCGGCTTCTTCGGTTTGCAGGCTATTGATTAGCACCCACACCAGCGGGGCGATTTCAAACACGATAAAGAACAGCGCGAAAGGCACCAGGCACAACAGCGCCAGCCATTTGCCACGGGTCATTTCAACAGCTCCCGGCACACAGGGTTGTCGTGGGGCACGCCCAGCAGTTCGCAGACAGTGCCGCACAGTTCGGTCTGTTTCGGCGCGGCGTTGGCGTCGAGGCTGAACGCGTCGCCGAGGACAAACAGCGGTACTTCGCGTTCCTCCGGCAACAGGCCGTTGTGGGAACGGTCGTTGTTCATGCCATGGTCGGCGGTGACCAGCACCTGGTAGCCGGCGTCGAGCCAGGCTTGCAGGTAGTCGGCCAGGATGATGTCCGCCGAGCGTGCGCTGTTGCGGTATTGCGCGGTGTCGAGGCCGTGCTTGTGGCCGGCGTCGTCGATGTTCATCGGGTGCACCACGAGGAAGTTCGGCGCGTGTTTGCGGCGCAGGCTTTCGGCGTCGGCAAACAGGTGGGAATCCGGGTAGTGGTCATTCCAGTAGAAATGCCCGTGCTGGATCGCCAGCGCCTTGTCGTCGGTATGACGATCACGGGCGGCGAGGAAGGGCGTGCGGTTATACAACTCGCTGACCCAGTGGTAAGCCGCCGCCGCCGTGGTGAGGCCGGCGTCGGTGGCGTAATGGAAAATGCTGCGCTGGTTGGACAGGCGCGAGACATTGTTGTGCACGATGCCGCTGTGGATCGGTGGCACGCCGGTGAGGATGCATTCATACAGCGGGCGGGACAGCGCGGGCAGTTCACATTCCAACTTGTAGAGGGCTGCGCGTCCTGCGCCGACATAGGCCTGCAAGTGCCCCATGGCGTGCCGGGCAACCTCGAAGTTCAGGCCGTCGAGCACGACAAGGATGACATTGTGCTTCATGGGGGGAGGCGCTCCGCAACAGATGGACTTGGTTCAATTTTCCTGAAGAAACGGGATCAAAAATGTGGGAGCGGGCTTGCTCGCGAAAGCGGTGTGTCAGGCAGCACAT
>NZ_JANLGL010000068.1:0-28998 GCF_024655625.1 Pseudomonas sp. 18.1.10 | reverse complement strand
AGTGTGTCAGTCACTGAAAATGTCGACTGATCCACCGCATTCGCGAGCAAGCCCGCTCCCACATTTTTGACCGCGTTTCAGCCCTTGAGGATGGCCGCATAACCTTCCCGATAGCTCGGGTAAGTTGGTTTCCAGCCCAGAGCCTTCACCCGCGCATTACTGCACTGCTTACTCCCCGCACGCCGCACACTGGCGTCATCCGCCCATTCCGTCACGCCCAGATACTCACGCAACCAGTCCACCACCTCGGCCAACGGCGCCGGCGCATCGTCAACGCCGATATAGACCTTGTCCAACTGACCGCCCTGCTCCACATGCCGCAGCAAAAACGCGAGCAAGCCCGCCGCGTCGTCCGCATGAATGCGGTTGCCATATAAAGGTGGGTCGATCGCCACGCGGTAGCCCTGGCGTACCTGGGTCAGCAGCCATTCACGACCCGGGCCGTAGATACCGGTCAAACGCACGATGCTCGCCGGGATGCTGCTATCGAGCGCCACTTGCTCGGCTTCCAGCATCACTTGCCCGGAATAGCCCTGCGCCTGGGTGTCGGACGATTCATCAACCCACTCACCGTTCTGCTGCCCATACACACTGCTGCTGGAGACAAACAGCAGGTGTTTCGGCGTCTGGCCGTAGTCGTCGAGCCACTCCAGCACGTGCTTCAAGCCCTGCACGTAAGCCGCGCGATACCCGGCTTCGTCGTGGTCCGTCGCGGCAGCGCAATACACCAGGTAATCCACGCCGCCAATCGGCCAGGTGTCCGGGCAGTCCTTGTTGAACAGGTCACCGGCAATGCCGATCACCCCGTCGGGCAGGCGCGAAACATCGCGCCGCAGGCCATGAACCTCCCATTCCGAGGCCAGCAATTGGCTAGCCAGCCGACTACCCACATCACCGCAACCGGCAATCACAACAGAAGGCACAGACATCACAAAACTCCGTTCTCAAAGGTCTAGATTAGCCCTCACAGCTGACCGGCGGCCAGAAAAAGGACAAATAAAGTTACTGTATTACTTCTGTTAACAAGAATTACTTGCAATAATAAGCACCCATTTGTCCTCGGCCCCCTGGGTCTTGATGGACGATCACCCATTTTTTCTTCTCAGGTCCGGCCAGCATGACACGTAATACAACCCCCGCTTCGCCAACCACGTCCCGCGCCTGGCGCGCGATTGCTGCGCTGTTGTTCAGCGTCCTGCTGGCTCCGACCGCAGCCTTCGCCGACGCCACCGCCCCGGCTGCTCCTGCCGCTGCCGAACACAGCACTGCCGCGCCAGCCGCAGCTCCGGCCGCAGCGCCAGCTGCCACCGACCCAGCCCTGGCTGCAGACCCGGCAGCCGCTGACGAAACCGGCGTGGTCCTGGAAGAAGACAACACCCTGGGCATGGCCCACGACCTGTCGCCGTGGGGCATGTACCAGAATGCTGACGTCGTGGTGAAGGCCGTGATGATCGGCCTGGCCATCGCCTCGATCATCACCTGGACCATCTGGATCGCCAAGGGCTTCGAGCTGCTGGGCGCCAAGCGTCGCCTGCGCACTGAAATCGTCCACCTGAAAAAAGCCACCACCCTCAAGGAAGCCAGCGAAAGCGCGACCAAGAAGGGCACCCTGGCCAACACCCTGGTGCACGACGCGCTGGAAGAAATGCGCCTGTCGGCCAACACCCGCGAAAAAGAAGGCATCAAGGAACGTGTGGCTTTCCGTCTTGAGCGCCTGGTGGCCGCCTGCGGTCGTAACATGAGCAGCGGCACCGGCGTGCTGGCAACCATCGGTTCCACCGCACCGTTCGTCGGCCTGTTCGGCACCGTGTGGGGCATCATGAACAGCTTCATCGGCATCGCCAAAACCCAGACCACCAACCTCGCCGTCGTTGCCCCAGGCATCGCCGAAGCCCTGCTGGCCACCGCCCTGGGCCTGGTTGCGGCAATTCCTGCGGTAGTGATCTACAACGTCTTCGCCCGCTCGATTGCCGGCTACAAGGCCCAGGTATCGGACGCGTCGGCAGAAGTCCTGCTGCTGGTCAGCCGCGACCTCGATCACCTGCCTACCGAGCGCAGCTCGCAACCGCACATGGTGAAAGTGGGGTAATCGGCCATGGGCCTGCATTTGAATCAAGGCGACGACGAACTCGTCGAGAACCACGAAATCAACGTCACGCCGTTTATCGACGTGATGCTCGTGCTGCTGATTATCTTCATGGTGGCCGCACCGCTGGCAACCGTGGATATCAAGGTCGACCTGCCCGCCTCCAGCGCCAAGCCGGCGCCGCGGCCAGAGAAGCCGGTGTTCCTCAGCGTCAAGGCGGACCAGCGTCTGTTCCTGGGCGAAGAAGAAGTCAAATCCGAAACCCTCGGCCAGGTGCTCGACGCCAAGACCCAGGGCAAGAAAGACACGACGATCTTCTTCCAGGCCGACAAGGGCGTGGACTACGGCGACCTGATGAGCGTGATGGATGCCCTGCGGGCAGCCGGCTACCTCAAGGTTGGCCTGGTCGGACTTGAGACGGCAGCCAAGAAATGATCACGACGCGCCACAAACTGACGCGTTATGGCACAAGCCTCGCTGTCGTGCTGGGCGTGCATGCCGTCGCGATTATCATCGCGCTTCAATGGTCCGCACCGCACACGGTGCAGTTGCCGCCGGCTGCCATGGTCATCGACCTGGCACCGATGCCCGCGCCGCCACCTCCGGCCCCGCCGAAGGTGGTCACGCCGCCGCAACCGCCAGCGCCGGTCGAAGAACTGCCATTGCCGAAACTGGCCGAAGCACCCAAGCCGACGATCCAGGTGCCCAAGCCGGTCAAGCCTAAACCGAAACCGCAGCCGCCCAAGCCGGTGGAGAAGAAAATCGAGCCGCCCAAGGAGAAACCTTCCGAAGAGCCGCCGAGCGACGCCCCACCGACCAACGCGCCTGCGGAAAAATCGGCCCAGCCCGTACCTGGCCCGTCGCCCCAACAGGTGGCGGCCAAGGCTTCCTGGGAAGGCACCCTGCTGGCGCACTTGCAGAAGTACAAGAAGTACCCGCCGGGCGCCCAGGCCCGTGGCAAGGAAGGCCTGAACCGCCTGCGCTTCGTGGTCGATGGTGAAGGCAACGTGCTGTCCTACGAGTTGGTGGGCCGCTCCGGCAACGCCGACCTGGACCGCGCCACCCTGGACATGATCCGTCGTGCCCAGCCACTGCCCAAGCCGCCGGCCGATATGCTCAAGGGTGGCAGCATCGAGATCGTTGCACCGTTCGTGTACAACATCGAAAAACGCCGCTAAGACAATGTGGGAGAGGGGGTAACCCTCTCCCACATTTGATTTCATACCCCGATAAAATCCCTTTCCCACAAAATCCCCGGCATTCCCCGCTCAATCCCCAACAAACTTCTGATAACGTGCGTCTATCGATTGCAGCCGTTATGCTTGGCCCGCAACCTCATGGACGCCCGCTATGACTCTTACAGAATTACGCTACATCGTGACCCTCGCCCAAGAGCAGCACTTCGGCCACGCGGCCGAGCGTTGCCATGTCAGCCAGCCGACGCTGTCGGTGGGCGTGAAAAAGCTTGAAGACGAACTCGGTGTGCTGATTTTCGAGCGCAGCAAGAGCGCCGTGCGCCTCACCCCCGTCGGCGAAGGCATCGTTGCCCAGGCCCAGAAGGTGCTGGAGCAGGCACAAAGCATTCGCGAGCTGGCCCAGGCCGGCAAGAACCAGCTGACCGCCCCGCTGAAAGTCGGCGCCATCTACACCGTCGGCCCGTACCTGTTCCCGCACCTGATCCCGCAACTGCACCGCGTCGCGCCGCAGATGCCGCTGTATATCGAAGAAAACTTCACCCACGTGCTGCGCGACAAACTGCGCAACGGCGAGCTGGACGCGATCATCATCGCCCTGCCGTTCCACGAGGCTGACGTGCTGACCCTGCCGCTCTACGACGAGCCGTTCCAGGTGCTGATGCCGGCCGACCACCCATGGACGCAAAAAGCTTCCATCGACGCCGCCCTGCTCAACGACAAGAGCCTGTTGCTGCTCGGCGAAGGCCACTGCTTCCGCGACCAGGTACTGGAAGCCTGCCCGACCCTGACCAAGGGCAACGACGGCGCCAAGCACACCACGGTGGAATCCAGCTCCCTGGAAACCATCCGCCATATGGTCGCCTCCGGCCTGGGCATCTCGATCCTGCCGCTGTCGGCCGTCGACAGCCATCACTACGCCCCCGGCGTGATCGAAGTGCGCCCACTGACGCCACCGGTGCCATTCCGCACCGTGGCCATCGCTTGGCGCGCCAGCTTCCCACGGCCCAAAGCCATTGAGATCCTCGCCGACTCGATCCGCCTGTGCTCGGTGGCCAAGCCGCCCGTTGCGAGCTAAGCCCGCGTATGACTGAGCTGTCGCAGGTATCGGTGACGGCACTCAAGGGTGTCGGTGAAGCCATGGCCGAAAAGCTGGCCAAGGTCGGCCTGGAGAATCTCCAGGACGTGCTCTTCCACCTGCCCCTGCGTTATCAGGACCGCACCCGCGTGGTGCCCATCGGCCATTTGCGCCCCGGGCAGGACGCGGTGGTCGAAGGCACCGTCAGCGGTGCCGACGTGGTGATGGGCAAGCGCCGCAGCCTGGTGGTGCGCCTGCAAGACGGCACCGGCGGCCTGAGCCTGCGCTTCTACCACTTCAGCAATGCGCAGAAAGAAGGCCTCAAGCGCGGCACCCGCGTACGCTGCTACGGCGAAGCGCGCCCCGGCGCTTCTGGCCTGGAGATCTACCACCCGGAATACCGCGCCATCACCGGCGACGAACCGCCGCCGGTGGACACCACCCTCACGCCGATCTACCCGCTCACCGAAGGCCTGACCCAACAGCGCCTGCGCCAACTGTGCACGCAGACCCTGACGATGCTCGGCCCAAAAAGCCTGCCCGACTGGCTGCCGCTGGAACTGGCCCGCGACTATCAACTGGCACCGCTGGACGATGCGATCCGCTACCTGCATCACCCGCCGGCCGATGCCGATGTGGACGAACTGGCCCTCGGTCACCACTGGGCCCAGCACCGCCTGGCCTTTGAAGAACTGCTGACGCACCAACTGTCCCAGCAACGCCTGCGCGAAAGCATGCGCTCCCTGCGCGCGCCCGCAATGCCCAAGGCCACAAAACTGCCGGCGCAATACCTGGCCAACCTCGGCTTTGCGCCGACCGGGGCGCAGCAACGCGTCGGCAATGAAATCGCCTACGACCTCAGCCAGAAAGAACCGATGCTGCGCCTGATCCAGGGCGACGTGGGCGCGGGCAAGACCGTGGTCGCCGCCCTCGCCGCCCTGCAAGCGCTGGAAGCCGGCTACCAGGTGGCGCTGATGGCACCCACCGAGATTCTCGCCGAGCAGCACTTCATCACTTTCAAGCGCTGGCTCGAACCCCTCGGCCTGGAAGTCGCGTGGCTGGCCGGCAAGCTCAAGGGCAAGAACCGCGCAGCCGCGCTGGAGCAGATCGCCGGCGGCGCACCGATGGTGGTGGGCACCCACGCGCTGTTCCAGGACGAAGTAAAGTTCAAGAACCTGGCCCTGGTCATCATCGACGAACAGCACCGCTTCGGCGTGCAACAACGCCTGGCCCTGCGCCAGAAAGGCGTGGGCGGGCGCATGAACCCGCACCAGCTAATCATGACCGCCACACCGATCCCACGCACCCTGGCGATGAGCGCCTACGCCGACCTCGACACCTCGATCCTCGACGAACTGCCCCCCGGCCGAACCCCGGTCAACACCGTGCTGGTCACCGACACCCGCCGCGTCGAAGTGATCGAGCGCGTGCGCGGCGCCTGTGCCGAAGGCCGCCAGGCGTACTGGGTGTGCACGCTGATCGAAGAGTCCGAAGAGCTGACCTGCCAGGCCGCCGAAACCACCTATGAAGACCTCACCAGCGCCCTCGGCGAACTCAAGGTCGGGCTGATCCACGGCCGCATGAAGCCCGCCGAAAAAGCCGCGGTGATGGCCGAATTCAAGGCCGGTAACCTGCAACTGCTGGTGGCCACCACCGTGATCGAAGTCGGTGTGGACGTGCCCAACGCCAGCCTGATGATTATCGAAAACCCCGAGCGCCTGGGCCTCGCCCAACTCCACCAATTGCGCGGCCGCGTTGGCCGGGGCAGCGCTGCCAGCCATTGCGTGCTGCTGTACCACCCGCCGCTGTCACAAATCGGTCGCCAGCGCCTGGGCATCATGCGCGAAACCAACGACGGTTTTGTCATCGCCGAAAAAGACCTCGAACTGCGCGGCCCCGGCGAAATGCTTGGCACGCGCCAGACGGGCCTGCTGCAATTCAAGGTCGCCGACCTGATGCGCGACGCCGACCTGCTGCCCGCCGTGCGCGATGCCGCGCAAGCCTTGCTGGAGCGCTGGCCGGAACATGTCAGCCCACTGCTGGACCGCTGGCTCCGACATGGGCAGCAATACGGCCAAGTGTGACGCCTGACTCACTTAGACGACCAACAGATGTACCAAGCTGGTTATACTCCGTTGACTGTAAGAAATTGGATCAGGCCATGTCAGAAGTAGCCCTCGCCACAGCCCCACTGACCGCCCCGCCGGTCATTCAGGCTCTGCTCGCAAAGCTCGCCATCCCCTACACGGAAGTCGCCGAACACCCAGGCTTGAACCCTGCACGCAAGGTTCAAGCGGTGTTGCTGGAAGATGCGGTGGGCGCTCTGATGGTGCTGTTCCCGCAGAACCAACTGCTCGACCTCAACCGCCTCGCCGAACTCACCGGGCGCCGCCTTACCGCCGTGGCGCCGGAGCGCGTCGAGCGCATGCTCGGCAAGCACGCCCTGGCCCTGCTGCCGGGCTTGCCGGCGCTGACCAGCTCGCCGTGCCTGTACGAAGGCAGCCTGCTCAACGAGCCAAGCCTGCTGGTGCATTCGGGTGAAGCCGGGTTGCTGCTGGAGATCGCCAGCGAGCACTTCAAAAGCATGCTCACCAAGGCCAGCGCCGCGCAGTTCGGCGAGCCCCTGAGCAACATCCGCCCGAACCTCGACCGCCCCAATGATGACCGTGAGGAAATCACCCAGGCGATGCAGGCATTCACCGCCCGCCGCATCCAGCAACGCCTGGAAGCGACCATCGAGATTCCGCCGCTGGCCGACACCGCGCAAAAGATCATCAAGCTGCGCGTCGACCCCAACGCCACCATCGATGACATCACCGGCGTGGTGGAAACCGACCCCGCCCTGGCTGCCCAAGTGGTGAGTTGGGCCGCGTCGCCGTACTACGCGTCGCCGGGCAAGATTCGTTCAGTGGAAGATGCGATCGTCCGCGTGCTGGGCTTCGACCTGGTAATCAACCTCGCGCTGGGCCTGGCCCTGGGCAAGACCCTGAGCCTGCCCAAGGACCACCCGCACCAGTCGACGCCGTACTGGCACCAGTCGATCTACACCGCCGCCGTGATCGAAGGCCTGACCCGCGCCATGCCCCGCGCCCAGCGCCCGGAAGCCGGCCTGACCTACCTCGCCGGCCTGCTGCACAACTTTGGCTACCTGCTGCTGGCCCACGTGTTCCCGCCGCATTTCTCGCTGATCTGCCGTCACCTGGAGGTCAACCCGCACCTGTGCCACAGCTACGTGGAACAGCACCTGCTGGGCATCAGCCGCGAACAGATCGGCGCCTGGCTGATGCGTTACTGGGACATGCCGGACGAGTTGTCCACAGCCCTGCGCTTCCAGCACGACCCGACTTACGACGGCCAATATGCCGAGTACCCGAACCTGGTGTGCCTGGCCGTGCGCTTGTTGCGCAGCCGTGGCATCGGTTCCGGGCCGGACGCCGCCATTCCCGATGAACTGCTGGAGCGCCTGGGCCTGACCCGGGACAAGGCGGAGGAAGTGGTGGGCAAGGTGTTGGATGCCGAGGTGCTGTTGCGCGAACTGGCCTCGCAGTTCAGCCAGGCCTGATTCTGTAGCCTGTCAGACCGCTTTCGCGAGCAAGCCCGCTCCCACATTTAACCGAGTTCCAACATGAGAATGCGGTCGAGAATGTGGGAGCGGGCTTGCTCGCGAAGAACCCACCTCGGTCTACCTGAAAGCCTACTTCTTTTTCTTCGGCTTCAAATACTTGGTCAACCCCTGGAACCAGATCACCAGCGCCGGGTTGCCCTTGATCTGGATCGACTTGTCCTGAATCCCCGTCATGAACGCCAGTTGCTTGTTCTTCGCCTGCATCGTGGCGAAGCCGTAGGCGGCATCCTTGAACGCAATCGCAAACGCCGGCGCCGGGTGAACACCCGAGCGGCTGGTGATGCGTTGGTCTTTGACGATGAAGTGACGGGCAACCTTGCCGTCGAGGGTCTGCAACTGGAAGGCCAGGTCTTTATCGCCCAGCTGTTGCTGGAAGGCAGGATTGCTGCGGCTGGCTTTGCCCATCATCAGGCCCAGCACCCACAGGAGAAGACGAAATTTCATGCACACGGCCTCGGGTAATTATTGAGTGGCCGCAGCAGTTTAACGATTTGCAAAAAGAACGCCACCGATCTGGCGCATTGACGGAAGATCGGCTGGCGTTTGACGCTTATAGCAGCATGTTGCTTATACGTTAGGGCAAGGTACCGGTGCCCAGTCGGTCAGGTTCGGATCGCGGCAAGTGCCTTCGATCTGCGCTTTACCGGCGCTGGCGACCTTCTTGCTTTCAGCCTGGCTGACTTTCACGGTCTGGAAGCTTTTCTCGGTATCGACCGCTTCACGCGGCACCACTGGCAGGGGTGGCTTTTTCGGTGGCTTGACCACTTTGTTGCCTTTGTTGGCTTTGCCCGCCGGTGGGACCACCGTTGCGGTGTCGGCCGTGGCCACGGTGACCACGTCAGCACGCTGCACGCTGACTTGTTGCAGGTCTTTTTCGTACGCCTGGTTGTAGTTGTTCAGGTCCTCGGCGGCCTTGCCGTTGACCGCCACGATCAGGTCGTTGGATTCCTTCAGGCCCGCGACGATTTCCGCCAGGCGCTTGCGGCCTTCGGTGTCGTTGACAGTCTTGGCCTTGCGGTCGTTGACCAGCTTGGTGAACGCGCTCTGGTAGCACTGCTGCGACGCCTTGGCGTAGGCGGTGCTGCGGTCGATGTCGGACGCGCTTTTGTTGACGTCGGTGGCGTAGGACGCAATGCGCTGGTTGTCATCGCTGATCTGCTTCTGACGCTCGGTGTAGTAACCCGCCGCGCCACCCGCCAGGGCGCCGCCCGCTGCGCCGATGGCCGCGTTGCGGCCGCGCTTGTCGGAGTCGCCGGTCAGGGCACCCAGCAGTGCACCACCGGCTGCGCCGAGGGCGGCACCGGTGACGACCGACTTGGTCATGTCCGAATCAGTGCTGCGCAGGTGCTGCACCGGCTCGTAGCAGTTCGGGTAGTACTCGACCTTGGTGCTCGACGCGACCTTGGACGCCGGCGACGTGGCGCAACCGGTCAGCACGGTGCTGAAGCCGGCCGCGATCAACAACAAGTGACGCTTGGAAACCGCCTTACGGGAAAAAAGCATAGGTGTGTTCTCTTTTAGTTTGACTTGCCCAGCACGGCCCAACGCCGCCTGAGTCCCTTCCAAGCTCGCCCTACAGCCAGCGCTCATCGCTGACCGCTCGCTGCGAGCAATTCCTTCAAGATCGTCGCCGGGTCGGCCCGCTGTTGCTTGCGGTAGTTGCCGACATGGCGGACGAACAGTGTCGCGCGCGTCACCAGGCTCTTGCCGAGCACCGGCTTGCGATCCAACTCTTCCTTGATCCGTTGAAACTGCGCCTGGATCACCGCATCGGTGTAGCGCGTGCCGGTGGCCAGGTTGTCGATATAGATCGCCACCGCGCCGTCGAGGGCGCTGCGGCCGTTGGTGATGGCCATCGCAAACAGCTGCGCGCTGGCGTCATCCTTGTTGTCCACGGCCTGCTGGCGACTCTTCTGCAAGTTGGCCAGGCGGATGTTGTAGTTGCCGATGGTCTCGGCGACCAACGCCGCCGACTGGATCAGGTTGCCCGCCGCTTCTTCGCGTTGCTGGGCGATCAGCGAGACATTGCGCTTGAGCTCTTCGTTGACCAGCCCCAGCTCCGCTTGCAGCTTGGGATCGGCGCTGGCGGCGATGATGCTGTCCAGGCGCTTGGTTGGGTCCTGGGCGTCGTCGATGGCGTCGGTCAGCGCAGCCAGGCGGCCTTCTTTCTGCCACTGCGCAAACAGCTCCTTGTAGCGCGAACGCGGCGCCGACAACGCACCAATCGCCACGCGAAAACCGGTGGTCTCGTTGCTTTGCTCGGTGCCGTCGGCGCCAAACAACGGGTACTCGCGGCGCATGCCGGTAAACAGCGTGCCTTCGCCTTCCAGGTAGTTGCCACCCTTGACCACAAAGCCGCCATAAGTACCCTGGCGACGTCCGGCGTGCACCAGCTGGAAGGATTCCTGGACCATCTCGGCGGCGTTACCGATCACGTCGAACATCCCGATGGGATTGGGCAGTTTGGTGCCGATGGGCATCAGGCGCGCGGCCTGGCCGGTGCCACCCGCGACCTGGTTGAACACCGCGTAGTCGCCCAGCGGGCCGTCGCTGTCACTGCCTTCGGCGCGGCGCGGGAACAGCCGGCCTTCCAGGTCCTGACGGCTCACCGCCTGGCCGCCACGCGCGGCGAATTCCCATTCGACTTCGGTGGGCAAACGCACAAAACCGACGCCGCCCTCCTCCGCCGACGAACCGCGCCCGCTCACCGGCAGAAGGTCGCGGTGGTATTTCAGCAGCCACGCGCTGTACACCGCCGAGAAGCGCTCCGCTTCAAAGCGCGACAACTTCACCTCTGGCAACCGCCCGGCCATGCCGCTGGGCACGTCGCAGGCCGGCGCCGGTTCGCCACTGGCCAACGACTGCGCCTGGGCCATGACCTGGGCGTATTGGCGAGCAGTCACTTCGTACTTGCCGATGAAGTACAGCATCGGCTTGAGCGGGGTCTTGGCGTCGGTCTTCGGCATCAAGGGCGTGATGACTTTGCTCCACGCCTTGGGCAGGTCCTTGAGGGTGAACTGGCCGTTGATAAAGTCGCGGCGGTAGCCGGAAATGAACGACTGTTGATAACCCGCCTCGCCCTCGGCGAAGGGGTAGCCGAGGCTGATCTCGCGGTCATCCAGGGTGCCTTGGGCCAGCACGTAGACGTAGCGGAACACCATGTTGCCGTCACACGGCAACGGCAGGCTGACGTCGCCTTCCAAGGGTTTTGGATTATCGAGTCTATCGCTCGCTTCATCGGCCCAGGCCATCGAGGCCAGGCTCAGCGCCACGGCGGCGCCCAGTAACTTATACATCTCTGATTCCTTCAGAAGCCTCGATCCGCGCCACTCGCCAACCACCACACAGCGCCGCCACGGCGCTGACGCCCATGACTGCAACCAGGGCCAGGCCGTAATGACGCGCCAACAGGTGGCTGGCGTACTCGCCCGGCACCTGCACGAAAAGTTGATTCAAACCCGCCTCGGCCAGGCCATACAGCCCGGCACTGAGCACGGCAGCAAAACCTGCGCTGTACAGCGCTTGCAGCAGCACAAACACCAATAGCCCGCCGGTGGAAAATCCCAACAGGCGCAACACCGACAATTCCCGGCGCTTGCGCGCCACAGCCGCCAGCGCCCCGGCGAAGATTGCCGCAAACGCCCCCGCCAACGCCAAGCCGCAGATCACCCAGAACACGATCGACAGGTTGCGGCTCAACGACTGCACCTGGGCGATGGTGTGCGCCTGGGTCGACACCAACAGGTTCTGTTCGGCGAAAAACACCCGCAATGGTTCAACATCGGTGAGGCTGCGGGCGTACAGGCGAAACGCTGGATAGATGCGCTGCTCACTCACCGCCTCACCCGTCCAACCCAACGCCGGCACCGCTCGGCCGTCGCGATAATCTTCCGCCGCTTCCAGCAGGCCCAAGCCGGCAAACAAGCCGTCACGGGCGAAGGCCTCCAGCGGCAACACCGCCAGCACCTGCACGCGCGTGCGCTGGGTCTCGACACGCCCTGCCACTTGGCGGGCAAAACGGGTTTCCAGCCAATCGCCGGGCCGGGCCGCAAGCTTTTCGGCGGCGGTGTGGCTGAGCACGATCTGATCGAGACCTCGGGGCATCGGCAGACCGCTCAATAGCGGATCACCCGGCGCCGTCGGCAGCATCTCCAGGGTCACCGCGCCCACCTGCGCCGTCGCCGCAATTTGCCGCGTGCGCGGGAGCGCGAAGGCCACATCGCTACGCTCAGCCAACTGCTCGATAAATGCGCTGCTGAATCGACCACCGCCCAGCGGAATAATTTCACGGGTGGCGGGGTCGTTTTCCAAACGTTCGGTCAAACTGCTAACCAGTCCAAATTTCAGGCCGAACAACACCAGCAGCGGCGCGATCACCGCCACCAGTGCCAGCACGGAACACGCCGACAACCACGCGTCGTTGCGGTAGTCCTGCCAGGCCAGGGACGCCACCAGAGCGATGCGCATCAGCACGCCTCCCCAAGGGTGGCGGTGACGCCGCCGTCGGCGTCGCGGCGGCAACTGATGCGCCGCACCTGCAAGCCACTGGCGCGGGCCAGCGGTTCGTCATGGGTGGCGATCACACAGGCGGCGCGGTGCTCGCGGGCTTGGGCCAGCAGCGCGTGCATCACGCGTTCGGCATTCAGCGGGTCAAGGGACGCCGTGGGTTCATCCGCCAGCACCAGCTGCGGTGCGTGGGCCAAGGCGCGCGCACAACTCACGCGCTGGCGCTGGCCCACTGACAATGCGGCGGGCTTTTTCGCCAACTGGTCGCTGATTTCCAGTTGCTCGGCCAAGCGCACCACGCTGCCGTCGTCCTTCAACCCCAGCAGTTGCCGGGACAACGCGATATTCCCGCGCACATCCAAAAAGCCCAGCAGGCCACCGGTTTGCAGCACATACCCCAGGTGCCGGCTGCGCAGCGCCGCCAGGGCCGATTGCTGATCCGCACGCCACAGCCCGGCAATGTCCTGCTGATGGAATGCAAACCGCCCCACCTGATCCGGCGCCAACACCAGCGCGAGCACATCCAGCAAGGTGCTCTTGCCGCAGCCGCTCGGCCCGACAATCGCCACTTGCTCACCCGCACGCAAATGCAGGGCCGGGATCACCAGGCTATAGCGCTGGCTACCGACGCCCCGGCTCTTGTGCACCGCGCTCAGGTCCAGCATCACGGCAACGTCGACAGCGGCACGCGGTACAACGCGTCACCCGGCTCGGCGTCGCCGAAACGCACCCAATTGGCCAGGTCGTTGTGGAAGGTTTCGTAGAGGCGGATTTTCGAATCCAGTTCATCGATAAAGTCTTCCTGCTCGGCCACGCTCAACGACAACCACAAGTCCTGGGTCATGTTCAGCGACTTGCTGCGGTACGGCAGGCCTTCCAAGTACTCGCCAAGCAGGCCGCCATCGGCCAGGTTGCCGCCCTTGCGCAGGGCTTGCGGATCGCGGCTCATATAGGCCGAAGCGCTGGCGATTTCCTGGAAGAAATCCTTCGGTGAACTCTGGGTTTTGCGCGCCGCATCGACGATCAGTTTCAGCGACTGCTGCAAGTCGTTGAGCTGCAACTTGGTCAGCATCACGCAGACCTGGAACGCCGGCAGCGCCGGGTTTGTGAGGTCGCGGTCGGCGGTCCAGGCGCTGACCAGTTGCGGCGCCTGGCTCGCGGTTTTGTGCCCGAGGAAATCCATGTGCATGGCATAACCGACGGCGGCGGATTTGTCCGACAGGCTCGGCGCACTGCCCAGCAACGGCGACGGCTGTGGCGTGTTGCTGCGCACCTGGTGCACGAGGTTGGCGAACACCGTGCCGATCTCATCCACACGCTGGCCCAACTTGCGCACGTCGCCGCCCGGCACCGCCGTGTAGAGGTCGCCGATCTGCGGGTTGGCGTCGGCGGTGAGGATGCGGTACTGGCTCTCGGCGCCGGCGTGGGTGGCCTTGCCGGCGTCGGTGCGCAGGTGCAGGGCGTAGATCTTGATCTGCTTGCCCAACGCCGCCTGACGCACTTCGGCTTCGTTCATCTGGGTGGCGGCGAACGGGTCGTTCTTGCGCAGCGCGCCGGCGTCGGTGACCAGCAGGATGATGCGCCCGCCGTAGCCCGACCAATCCATGCCATCGACCGCCTGCATCACGCCGGCAAACGCGTCTTCGTTGAAGGAATGGCTGGACACGGTGGACGCCTTGACCTGCCGCGCCATGTCGAGAAAGCGCTGCGGGTCGCGGCCCTGGTCCAGGGTGATGAGCGTTTTGGACACGTATTCCAGGCCCGGCGTCTTCTTCACGCTGCTACGGAAACCGACCATGCCAAAGCTCACGCTGTCCAACTCGCCACGCTCGGCGATGCGGGTTTGCAGTTCGTGGACCACGTCGCGGACCTGGTCGATATAGGGCTGCATCGACACGGTGGTATCGACCACCAACACCACGGCGGTGCGGAACGCATCGGCATTGGCCAGCGGCTTGGCGGCGCGGGTGCCCGGGTCGATGGACGCGACATTGAGCAACTGCACCGGCTGGCCGTTTTCGTCGAAGCTCTCCTTGGCATCGAAGATCGGCAACAGGTAGAACTGGTTCTGCGGCACGGCGCTGGCGGTCGGTTCCAGGGCCAGGACCTGGCTGTTGTCGTCGCTGTTTTTCTGCGCCTTGGCCAAGGCGCCTTTGGCGGCGGCGGGATCGGCCAGGAGCTTTTCCACCTCAGCCGATTGGCGCAGGAACATCACCGGCGCCCGGCCCGAGCGCTCGGTGAACTTGAGCACCAGGCTCTGCTTCCAGTCACTGACCTGGGCCGCCGGCAACCAACCGTCGCTGCGCCCATCGGTGGCGGCGCCGACACGTACCCAGGGACTGCCGTCGACGTCCTTGCGCTGGTACACATAGAGCACGGAGAAGGCCGGTAAGGCTTTGCCCGGCGCACTGCCGGCGTCAGCGGAAAGCTTGGCGCCGGGCTTGCTCAGCACACGTTGGAACAGGGTTTTCTTGCCCGCCATCAACAGCGGGCGCTGGCCGCCGTCCACGTCGGGCGCTACCGGTGCCACGCTCGGCACTGCTGCAATCGGCGGTTTAGCCACCGGTGCATCACTGCCGCTCAACCACCAATAACTGGCACCGCCAATCGCCAACGCCACCGCCACGGCAACCGCCGCCAGCGCCAGAACCGGGCCACGGCGCTGTTCGCTGTGCTGGGTCGGCGGCACCACCGGTTGGCGCACCGGTTGGGGTTTGTCGGTGGGAATCTCGATGGATTCCGGCGTAATCCCCGCCAGATCAAAACTCATCGGAATCGGCAGCGGCCGCACCAAGGTGGCCTCCGGCGCATCCATCGGCAATTGATCCAGCGCCAGCAACAACGCCGCCGCATCCGGGAAGCGTTCGGCGGGATCTTTAGCCAACAGCTTGCGCAGCACGTTCTGATAACGACCGTGGTGCACCGGCAATTCCGGCAACGGCTCGGTCAGGTGCGCCAGCGCCGTCGACAGCGCATCGGTGCCGCTGTAGGGCAGCTTGCCGACGAGGATTTCATACAGCACCACGCCCAGCGCATACAGGTCGGCGCGGCCGTCGATCTCCTGGCCCCGCGCCTGCTCCGGGCTCATATAGCTCGGCGTGCCCACGGCAAAACCGGCCTGGGTGAATTGGGTGCGGTCGTCCAGGGACTTGGCAATGCCGAAGTCCGACAACACCGCCGTACCATCGGCGCGGAACAGGATGTTCGCTGGCTTGACGTCACGGTGCACCAAGCCTTGCGCGTGGGCGTAACCCAGGGCCGAAGCGATCTGGCGGATCAGCGTCACGCCCTGCTCCGGGGTCATGCCAGCGGCGATGCGCTCCTTGAGCGTGCCGTTGGGCAGGTATTCCATGGCCATGTAATACAGCTCACCGACGTTGCCGATGTCATGGATGGTCACCGTGTGCGGGTGCGACAGGCGCGCCAGGGTCTTGCCCTCGCGCAGGAAGCGCTCGCAGAACTGCGGGTCCGCCGCCAGCGCCGCCGCCATCACCTTCAACGCCACTTTGCGCTCCAGCGAGCGCTGGGTCGCCAGGTACACGCTGGCCATGGCGCCTTCGCCGATCTCGCCGTGGATGTCGTAGCCGGGGATCAGGATATTCATGCCGAGACCTTCACGACGATGGTGGTGATGTTGTCCGGCGCGCCCCGGTTAAGCCCCAGGTGCACCAGGCTGCGTACGATTTCGTCCGGCGCGTCATGGCTGAGCACCTCGCGGATTTCGTGGTCTTCGACGGTCTTGTTGAGGCCGTCGCTGCACAGCAGGTAGCTGTCGCCGGGGGCGATCAGCAGGTCGACCACCGCCAGTTCCAGCTGGGCTTCGACGCCAATGGCGCGGGTGACGATATTGGCGCGCGGGTGCACACGGGCATCGGCTTCGCTGAGCAAGCCGCTGTCTTGCAGGTCTTGCACGTAGCTGTGGTCGCGGGAGATGCGCTCCAGCACGCCGTCGCGCAGGCGGTACAGGCGGCTGTCACCGGCCCACACGCACACGCCGCGCAAGCCGCGTGCGGCCAGCAACACCACGGTGCTGCCCATCAGGGTCACGCCACGGTTGGCGGTTTCTTCGCGCACGGCGGCGTTGATGCGGATCAGGTCGTTGCGCAGCGCCGCCGAATATTCCTCAAGGGAGCGGCCCAGCGGCACCGTGCGCAGGCTGTCGACGATCAGGCTACTGACGTAATCCCCCGCCGCATGCCCGCCCATGCCGTCGGCGACCACCCACAGGCGGTTTTCCGGCAGGTCCAGGCAGGCGTCTTCGTTGACCTGGCGCACCATGCCCACATGGCTTTTGCTCGCGGATTTGTACGTCGCGCCCATCTACACCACACCTTCTTGTCCGAGCAAAAACTGCGCAAAATCGTCGGTGGCAGGCAAACCCTGGCACCGCAATAAACCTGGGGCGATCCGTTCAGAACCGCGCCCCCACCACAGGCTGGCGCCTTCGCAGGCCTGTTCGGCCAGCGCCGTCATTCGCCCGTGGGGCAAGGTCGCGGCCACCCGTTGCAGGCCGGCGAAACGGCTGTCCACCGCACGCGGCTCGGTCAGCGGCACGCCAAGTGCGTCGATGCCGGCGTTGAAGCCTTCAAAGGTCGCACCGCTGTCGAGGGTGCTGAGCAACAGCTCTTCGGCCTGCTCGAACCAGGTGTCCGGCCCGCCGACGAGGGACGCCGGATTGGTGTCGTGGTCGAGCAACGTGACCACCGCCAACGGGAAATAGCGCCCGACCCGATCGATGCTCGGCATCACCACGCCCGCCGCCGCGTCCGGCCCGCACACGCCGGGCGCCAGCACAAAGCGCCACAGCGGGCTGACCAGGTACACGTTGAGCCAGTCGCCCCCCAGGCGCTGTTGGCTGGCGAGCAAACCCGCCGCCAGCCAGCTGTCCCACGGGCCGACAAAACTCTGGGGCAAGGCGCGGCTGACAAAGTCGCCGCGGCTGGCCAACTTGCCGTAGAAGCCCACCGTCGTCATAACCGCTCCGGCAGGCTGAAGCCGCTGAGCACGCGGCTCTTGAACGGGTTGAACGCACTGTTGGCGCGCAACTCGTAGGCGATGCTCGCGCCGTCCACGCGCAGGCGCAGGTTGAAACGGTCCGGCGAGTTGCCGGCGCTGAGGTCCGATTGCTCCAGCAGGCGGAACCACGCCCACGGGCCATCCAGGGTCACGCCGGAACGGCCACTGGCCGCAGGCGGCAGGATCGACAGGCGCACCACGCCGATGCTGCCGGGGTTCGGCCATTGCATGGCGACCGGGCGGCTGGGGCCGTGGTCGTAGCTCAGTTGCTGGCCGTCGAGGTCGAGCAAGAACTGGGTGATGGTCGGGTCCATCGACACCGGCTTGAGCTCGAAACGCACGATGGGTTGAGTACCGCCGGCGCGGAAGAACGCATCACGAATCGTCGCGGCACGCTGGAAGGTTTGCAGCACCCCCGGTGCAATCCCCAGCTTCTGCGCCGCGCCCGGCTGCCAGCGCCAGGTCTGCGCGGACGTATCCACGTAGGGCTGCAAGTACTTGCGGAAGTAGTTGTCCATCACCCCGCCGACACCAAAGAACATGCCGAAATCATCCAGCGTCGCGTCACGCGCACTGCCCGGCGACATCGGGTAACGACCCGCCAGGGACTGGCGATACACGTTGACCACTTCGCTCATCCACGCCGCGTTCAGTTGGTTGCGCACGCCGCCCATCATGCTGTTGGTGGTGGAATTGACCACCGACTTGACCATGCCCTGCACCAACGGTGGCTGGCGTTCGGCATTCAGGCTGACCCGCGTGGCCGCAGCCGCCGCCTGGTTCTTCGCCTCGCCAAGCAACGCATCGCCGCTGGCGCCGACCATGGCGCTGACCTGCACATACAGCGCGTTCATGTCGGCCAGCAAACCGTCGATGGCCGCCGGTTCACCGTCGTTCTTGCTGACGATGCTGTTGAGTTCGGCAAAGTGCGCGGTCACCGGATCATCCGTTGCCGGCGCTGTGTTGGTGCTCGGTTGCTCTTGGCCGAGCAGGTTGCCCAGGCGTTCCTTGAGCTTATCCACCCCGCCTTCCACCGGCACGCCCTTGGCGGCCAGCTGGCGTTCTTCGGCTTGCAGGTCGGTTTCCTTGGCCACCGCCACCAGCAGCTTTTTCAGCGGCGAGGTCGGCCCGGAAATCACCCGCAGCACATCGGCGGCCTGGGCCACGCTGGTGATGGGCACAAAGTCGATGTCGGCGAGCAGCGCATCCCACTGGCGCTGGTAATCCTGGAAGTACAGGCGGCGTACATCCCCGGCGAGGCTGATTACGTTCTGCTGATCGGCCTGCTCATGGCCCAGCACCCATTGCTCTTCGGCGAGGGTGCCGGTCTGGTTCAGGCTGCTCAACAGGAACGCCTGGCGATAGCCTTTGGCGGTGAAGAAACCACTCAACGGCTCGCCCAACGGCTTGCCACTTTTACGGCTGAACACCAGCGCCGCATCGCGGCCAGCCGCTTCGCTGAGACGGAAATCGGCGATGCCTTCCGGCAGTTTCTGGCGCTTGACCCGGTCGTACACGCGCTGGGCCACCGGCAGTTGTTGCAACTGGCGGCGCAGGTCGTCGATCAAGCGCGGATCAAGCCGCGCATTCGGCGGATGCCGCTCGAACAGCGCCTGCAAGTGCCCGGCCAATGCCTGGCGCTGATCCGCCGGCAAGTCCCGAGGCAGGTTGCGATCCCAGTCGAGGGCGATCCAGGCCTTGATGAAGTCCGGGTCGTAATGCTCGCTGTCGGCGAGCATCAGGTAGGCCTTGAGGCCTTCGTAGAGGAAGTCGGAATTGCCGCCGCCGTGCAGTTGTTCCTCGATGCGCGTCACCAAACGCGGCGCGAATACGGCGATCAGCAGCTTGCGATAGACGCTGGCCGACTCGGCTTCAAGCATGTCGCCCTGATACAAGCCCAGGCCTTCGGACATGCCCGGTGCATCCCCGGCGAGGCTCTTCACCGCATTGAGCAGCGGCAGCACGGCAAGCACGTCGCGTTGCGCCGGGCTGAGGTTCTGCACAGCCTGACCCAGCGGCGCGACCTTCTGATCGACCTGGGCGATATAGGCCTGGTTGGCGCGGTAACTCACCCACCACAGGCCGCTGACCACCACGACCAACGCCACGGTGGCCGCGAGCACACCCCGGGCAATCCACTTGCGCCGCCGCTCGACCTTGGGGTTCACCCCCACCAGCCCACGCTCGGCAAACGCCACGGCGGTAAACAGTTTTTCGATGAAGTAACTGCGCCCGGTGCCGCTCTGGCGTGCCAGGTGCTGGCGGTCGAGGTTCATGCTCTGCGCCATGGCCCCGATCAGGCGGTCAATCGGGCTGCCTTCCTGGGTGCCGCTGGTGAAGTACACGCCGCGCAGCAACACGCGCTCTTCAAAGGCGTTGGGTTTGAACACGCCTTCGAGGAAGCTTTGCAGGCAATCCTTCAACGCGCCGAACTGCTGCGGGAAGCCGTAGATCAGGTCGCGCCGCGCCGGGTCGCGTTCCTGTTGCAGGCGCTCCACCAGGCGTTCGTTGAGGCGCTGTTCAAGACCTGCGAATTCGCTTTGCAGCTGGGCCAGCGGGCTGTCGCTGTGCTTGCCGTCGTCCAGGGCAAAGGTCATGCCCCACACCTGGGCGCGCTCTTCCTTGCTCAGGTTGTCGAAGTACTCCATGAAGCCCGGCACCAGGTCGAGCTTGGTGAGCATCAGGTAGATGGGGAAACGCACGCCCAACTGGGTGTACAGCTCCTGGATGCGCAGGCGGATCGCGGCGGCGTGGGCGGCGCGCTCGGCGTCGCTGCCGAGCAGCAGGTCCGAGAGGCTGATGGCGATAAAGGCGCCGTCGATGGGGCGGCGCGAACGCTGCTTTTTCAGCAGGTCGAGAAAGCCCAGCCACGCGGCTTTATCCACCGTGGAGTTGCTGTCCTGGGTGGTGTAGCGGCCAGCGGTGTCGAGCAACACAGCCTGGTCGGTAAACCACCAGTCGCAGTTGCGCGTGCCGCCGACGCCACGCACCGCGCCGGCGCCCAACTGCGCGGCCAGCGGGAAATGCAGGCCGGAATTGACCAGCGCCGTGGTCTTGCCCGAACCCGGTGGGCCGATGATTACGTACCACGGCAGTTCGTAGAGGTTGCGCCGCTCATCGCCACCGAGCTTGGCTTTTTTCAGCAAGGCCAGGGCCTCGTCCATGCGCTGGCGCAGGGTGCCGAGTTCTTCGGCGGTGGCCACGCTGTTGGGATCGGCCGGCGTTTCGGCGGCCAGGCTGCGCAGCACTTCGGCGGCTTGTCGCTGCGCCTGGATGATGCGGAACACCCGGTAGGCGAGCCACACCGCAAAGACCAAAATGATCAGCGCCCAACGGCGCCCTTCGGGCACCAACACGTCGAGCAACGGCCCGACAAACCAGATAATCAAACTCAGGGCGATCAGCCCGAGCAACGGGATCACCCAGCGAATCATGAAACTGAACAACGCCTTCACTCGACGCCCTCCGCCAATACGGTGATTTCTACCCGACGATTGCGGGCGCGGCCTTCGGCTGTGCTGTTGGTGGCCACCGGCTCGGTGTCGCTGCGCCCTTCGGCACTGAAGCGCTCACCCTGGCCAGTCTTCGCCGCCAGGATATCCAGCACCGACTTGGCCCGCGCCTCGGACAGCGCCCAGTTGGACGGGAAGCGCAGCGTGGCAATCGGGCGGTTGTCGCTGTGCCCGGTGACGCGCACCTGGCCCTTCACTTTGCGGATGGCATCGGCGATGCGCAGCATCAGCGGCTGGTAGTCATCGACAATGCTGGCGCTGGCGGAGGCGAAGAGTTCGTCACCGCGAATGGTCACCACGGAGCGGTCCACCGCATCTTCCACGGCCACCCGACCGGCCTTGATGTCGTCCACCAAAAAACCCGCCAGGCGTGGCCGCTCGATGACTTTCGGCTGGGCCACGGGGCGGTCGATGGCCTGCACCGGGATCTCGCCCAGGGCATGGATATTCTTGAACACCGGCTCCGCATCCGCCGCCAGTTTGAGACGCAGGCCGAACAGCAGCGCCAGCAACAGTGCCACGCCGATGGCCACGGTGATCCACGGCGGCATGAATTGCGCCAGGCGATCCCGCGCCACAGTGACGCCACGCCAATGGGGCGACAGCTCACGTTCGTGTTCGCCACGGGCGCTGCGAATCGCCGCCGCCGTGCGCTCGCGCAAGGCTTCCAACTGGCTGCGCCCGTCGCTCATCACGCGGTAACGGCCTTCGAAACCCAGGCACAGGCACAGGTACAGCAACTCCAGCAGGTACAGGCGTTCCCGTGGGCTTTGCAGGCAATGGTCGAGCAACTGGAAGACTTTTTCGCCGCCCCAGGCTTCGTTGTGCACGGTAATCAACAGGCTTTGCTTGCCCCAATCACTGGTGCTGCCCCACGGCGTGCTCAACACCGCTTCATCGAGGGCGGTGCACAGCGCGTAACGCGCCAGCAGCACTTCGTTGCGGGCGATGCCGGCCGCTTCGGCGCGCTCTTCGAACTGGCGCAGGTACGCCAGCAATTGCGCGCGCAGGCTGGCTGGCGCCGGGTGGGCGATGGTCTTGCGCAGACGCGTCAGCAGCGCCAGCAACGGGCCGGCGGCGCTTTCCAGGGGGTTGAGGCCCTGGCCCTTGCCGGTGAGCATCGGCGCGGCCGGCACCGACAAGGGCGCAGGTTCGGCACGCGCAGGTTCCGGCGCACGGCCACCGGGGCGCGGCATGAACTGGGTGCGATCGTCATCATTGGGGTGCATCGCGGATTATCCTCGGATCGCCCAGAAGGCCAGGTTCAAGCCCGGGAACTGCCCGGCGATGTGGAAGGCGAAACCGCCGGAGTTGTGCAGTTGCTGCCAGTGCTCGCTGCCGCGATCCAGCTCGTAGTAGGTGGAGCCGGCGTGATACGGGATCTGCCGTGGCGCCACCGGCAACGGCAGCAGGCTGATGCCCGGCAGTTGCAGGTTGACCATGTCGCGGATGTGCTCCACCGAGCCGACTTTGCTTTGCTGGCCGAAGCGTGCGCGCAGGGTTTCGGCGGGCACGTCGGCGCGTACCACCAGGATGAAACTGGCGCTGTCGAGCAGGGTTTTGTCGGCCAGCATCGCCACGTGGATGCCGTAGGCCTTCTCCACAATCGGGATCGGCGTGGCCTTGCTGTCGATCAGCATCGACAGCGCTTCACGCAGCGCCAGCATCACCGGGGCGAAGCTCAGGGCCAGGTCGTCGTGTTGGTATTGCGGGTATTCCTGCGGGCGCCGACCTGCCGTGGAGAAGGTCGAGAACTCGCCGGCCAGGCTCACCAGTTCGCTGAAGAAACGCTCCGGGTGCAGCGGGCTCAACTGGTTGAAATGCTGGAGCAGCGGCTGCGCGCGGTTGACCAGTTGCAGCAGCATGAAATCGGCAATCTCCGACGCACCACCGGCGCCCGAGGCGACCACGCGGCCCGCCAAGGCCTCGCCACGCTGGTGCAGCAGGCCCAGCAGTTCGCTGCGAAAGGCTGCCAGCGGTTTGCTCGCGGCCACGTCCAGCACCGGAGGGATGTAAGTGTCGTCGAGCACCAGTGCGCGGTCGGCGCGTTTTTCCTTGATGCGTACCAGACCGATGGCGGCGTAGTCGCTGATGCCGTCTTGCGCGGTCAGCAGGCGCAAGGCGCGGGAGCCCACGGCCACCGGCGCGCGGTTTTCGAACGGCGCGTTGTCGTCGCGCACTTCGCGCACCTGGCTCACGTAGCGCGCGGCTTCCAGGGCTTCGCCCTCATCCACGGTATCGCGGGCGCCGGCGCGCTTGAGCGGCAAGGCCAGGTAGACCAGGCCGTCGCGCAGGTGGTCGTCGATATTCAGCGGGCTCGGCGCCAGGTCATCCTGGGGGATATTGAACGGCGTGCCATCGGGCAACAGGCCGCGTGCCGAGACAATGGCCAGCTTGCCCTGGGCCAGCAAACCCTGGTCGATCAGCAGCTCGGAGAAGCCCCAGCTGCCGGCGGACAACGGGCGGCTGCGGGCGTCGATCAGGTTTTCCAGGTAACGGTCATGCTGCTGGAAGTGCTGCGTTCCGATGAACATGCCTTCCGACCAGACCACGCGATTGTTCCAGGACATGGGGGCTCCGATTGCTTGTTAGTGGGCTGGGCTGGATGGGGAGGCCACGACGTCGGCGCGCACGGCACGCACATCGAGGCTGATCTGGTATTCGGTGTATTGGCGCGCGGGCACGTTGACCACCGTGCGCCATTGCGCGCGGTCCAGCTCGCGGTAGCCCACCAGCAGGCCGATCTGGCGGGTGGACGGGTCGAGGTCGCGCTGGAGGCTCAATTGCTGGCCGGGTTGCAGCACCACTTCGTCCTGGTCGAGCAGGTCCAGGCCGAGGGTGGATTGGGCGCGGTCGGCCAGGGCGAAGTAATCGGAACGGGCGAAGGTGGCGGCGTTTTTCAGTTCGAAGATGCGCACCCGCACCGGCGCAGCCTGACCGTTGGCGCCGGGGTTGAGCCCGCTGATCGCGTGGAAGTGCAACTCGATGGCAGCGGTGTCCGCTTCAACCTCGGGGGTCGCGGCGGGCGCGACGACGTCTTTGGCACACGCCGTCAGCAGCAGCACGGTGGCGACTGCGAGTAAAAACCTGGGAATCATCCTGCGTCCTCAATGACGTACTTAGCTATCCGTTTAATCCATGTCGTGCGGTTTTTAGCGACGCTGTCGTGCGCTGTGGTCTTCGTAGGCGCGGCTGAATTCGCGGCCGAACAGGTCCTGGAAATCGTCCTGGGCCTCGCGGGAAATATTGCTGTAGAGCTCGGTGAACTGCTGCCAGTACTGGGCCTGGCGCGAACCGTTGAACAGGCTCGACAAGCCGCCGGGCTTGCCCATGCGCTCTTCCAGTTGCGCCGGTTCAAAGCGCGTGAGCAGGTGCTTGATCGCCGCTTCCACGCCGGCCATCACCGCCAGTTGGTGCGCGCGCAGGTCGTTGAAACTGTCACGCACGGCGGCGTCCGGCGCCATAAACGCCTGGTTGCCGTGGCGAAGCAGCAGCAGTAACGCTTCGTCGGCGTTGGGGGCGAACTTCAACGGATTGTTTTCGGCGGGTTGGATCATCGTCTGCTGCATGCGGAACTCGCCCTTGAGGCTGGCGCGGGCACGCAACACGTCGATCAGGCCTTCGACCATCAGGCGGTAGCTGCGGCCGATGTTTTCCATCTGGGCTTCAGCCTGGGCCTTGTCGAGGTTCAACTGGTCGAGGCCGGCGCCACGCAGGAAGGCTTGCAGCAAGTCGGGTTGTGGCGGGGTTTCGACCACCGGTGGCGGCTGGATAACTGGCGCGACGACAGGTGCGGGGGCGGGCGCGTCGGCCAACAGGTCCCAGTCATCCGGGATCACCGAGGCCGAGGCCACGGGTTTTTCGACGGCAACGGGGGTCGGCGGGCGGAAGTCGTGCTGCTCGCTGGGCACATGATCGGCCACGGTCGGCGGCGGTACGGCGCTGGGGCTGAGGAAGTCGAACAGGTCCGGCAGGGTGTCCATCGACGAGGCGCCCTGGAACTGCGGCGCGATCACCGGCTTGTTCACCACGGCGCCCATCAGCGCTTCAAAACTGTTCGCGGCATCGGCGGCAAAGGGCTGGCTGTCGCTGGCCTGCACGTTGAAGTCGATCCGCGCCTGGATCTCGTAGTCACCGATGCGGATCAACTCGCCATTTTCCAGGGGCTCGCTGTTGCCGCGACGCAAACGAATACCGGCGCTCACCAACTCCACACCGTTGGTGCTGTTATCGGTTAAATAATAACGGCCATCTTTGTATTGAATAACGCAATGTTGCGAGGAGACGAGGCGCTCAGGGTCAGGCAATACCCAGTCATTGTCCAAACTGCGGCCAATAGCCATCACGCCCTGATCCATGGACTTTTCGGCGCATTGGCCTGGGGTGATCTTGTGATAACTAGTGATAGTCAAACACAGCGACATCTTGCCTCCTTGCTGATACTTCGCGCGCGCTCTACTTCCTGGACGTTAGTTCCAGAAAGTCTCTCCATAAGGTCGTGCAACCCACCGTAAAACCTTGCAACACCCGCACAATTGCTGATCTTAACCGGGCTCCATGACAAAAATCCTGTCCCGGTACGTTGTTAGACCCACCCGTCGCGCAGGTTGTTAAGCACCGCACATCTGTCACAGAGGGCGAATAGCTTACCTTGACAAGGCGTAAGTACTACACCAAAAATGCACAACTTCTCAGATAACCATGATGGCACACTAGTGGCATCTTGCTTATATGACCGAGAAAACATGCAAAGTTCCCTGCGCAACTAATGCATGCATTGCCCGCCATCTAACGGGCTGATAAGGAGATCAAATCAAGTGGATGTGCCGTTGCTGCTCGCCGCCGTTTCCGCGAATTCGCCGTGTGGCGAAGACATGGAATATGACGCGGACTTTCTTCAACTAGAGCGTGCCGCCAAGGGCCAGCCCGAGCGCAGCATGGGCGACTCGATCCTGCCCGCTGAGCCACCGCAATGGCGCGACATCCAGCAGCAGAGCCTCGACTTGCTGCAGCGCAGCAAAGACCTGCGCATCACCCATTTCCTGCTGCAAAGTGCCCTCGCCCTCCAGGGTGTGGCCGGGCTGGCGCAAGCCCTCTCGTTGATAAACGCGCTGCTGCGTGACTACTGGGCCGAGCTGCATCCACGCCTGGACGCCGACGACGATAACGACCCCACCGTACGCATCAACGCCCTCACCGGCCTGACCTGCGACACCAACATCCGCCTGCTGCGCGAAAGCATCCTCACGCGCTCGCGCACCTTCGGCCCGGTGAGCCTGCGCGCGGCGCTGAACGCCAGCGGCCTGCAGTCGTTTGCCGATGAACAACTCGGCGCCCAGCAGCTCCACGCCGCGTTTCTCGACAGCGACCCCGAGCAGCTGCAAGCCACCCGCGATGCGTTGAGCGCCGCGCGGGCGGCCTGCGAAGCCATCGAGCAGCAGGTCAACGAACAGGTCGGTTCCGCCCAGGGCGTGGACCTCAGCGCCTTGAAGCAACCGCTCAAGCAGGCGTTGCAAATCCTCAATCAAGCGGTGCCCGGCACCGATAGCAGCAGCGTTCCCGAGGCCGTCAGTGAAGACAATGCCCCCTCGGTCGAATCCGCCGCTGCCCCCGCAGCACCGCGCCCGCTGGGCGATATCGCCAACCGCGATGACGTGTTGCGCAGCCTCGACAAGATCCTTGCGTACTACACCCGGCACGAGCCTTCGAGCCCGCTGCCGGTGCTGTTGAACCGGGCGAAGAACCTGGTGCACGCCGACTTTGCGGCGATCGTGCGCAATCTGATTCCCGACGGCATGTCCCAATTTGAAAACCTGCGCGGCCCGGACGGCGAGTAAACCGCCCGGCCGTGCAGTAACAACACCGTCGCTCAAGCGACCAGGAGCAGCAACGTGGCGAAGCAAAGTTCTCAGAAATTCATCGCGCGCAACCGCGCGCCTCGGGTGCAGATCGAGTACGACGTCGAGCTCTACGGCGCCGAAAAAAAGGTCCAGCTGCCCTTCGTGATGGGCGTGATGGCCGACCTCGCCGGCAAGCCCGCCGAGCCTCTGGCGCCGGTGGCCGACCGCAAGTTCCTCGAAGTGGACGTGGATAATTTCGACTCGCGCCTCAAGGCCATGCAGCCGCGCGTGGCGTTCCACGTACCCAACGAGCTGACCGGCGAAGGCAACCTGAGCCTGGACATCACCTTCGAAAGCATGGACGACTTCAGCCCGGCCGCCGTGGCGCGCAAGGTCGATTCGCTGAACCAGCTGCTCGAAGCCCGCACCCAACTGGCCAACCTGCTGACCTACATGGACGGCAAGACCGGCGCTGAAGAAATCATCATGAAGGCGATCAAGGACCCGGCATTGCTGCAAGCACTTGCCAGCGCGCCCAAGCCTGCAGGGGAGCAGTAATCATGAGTGACAATACCGCCCGCGAAGGCGCGCCGATCCTGGGCGCCACCGAGGAAGCCAGCGAGTTCGCCAACCTGCTGCTGCAAGAATTCAAGCCGAAGACCGAGCGTGCCCGCGAAGCCGTGGAAACCGCCGTGCGCACCTTGGCCGAACAAGCTTTGGCGCAGACGGACCTGGTGTCCAACGACGCGATCAAGTCGATTGAATCGATCATCGCCGCCATCGACGCCAAGCTCACCGCCCAGGTCAACCAGATCATCCACCACCCGGATTTCCAGCAGCTGGAAAGCGCCTGGCGTGGCCTGCACTACCTGGTCAACAACACCGAGAGCGATGAGCAGCTGAAGATCCGCGTGCTCAACATCTCCAAGCCGGACCTGCACAAGACCCTGAAGAAATTCAAGGGCACCGCGTGGGACCAGAGCCCGATCTTCAAGAAGATGTACGAAGAAGAATACGGCCAGTTCGGCGGCGAGCCTTACGGTTGCCTGGTGGGCGATTACTACTTCGACCAATCGCCACCGGATGTGGAACTGCTGGGCGAGCTGTCGAAAGTCTGCGCCGCCATGCACGCCCCGTTCATCGCTGCGGCGTCGCCAACCGTGATGGGCATGGGCTCGTGGCAGGAACTGTCGAACCCGCGCGACCTGACCAAGATCTTCACCACC
The DNA here is from genome assembly GCF_024655625.1 of Pseudomonas sp. 18.1.10. NCBI lineage: Bacteria > Pseudomonadati > Pseudomonadota > Gammaproteobacteria > Pseudomonadales > Pseudomonadaceae > Pseudomonas > Pseudomonas sp. 18.1.10. The sequence continues at coordinate 916 of NZ_JANLGL010000068.1, read as the reverse complement.
CCGGAATACGCCGGCTGGCGCTCCCTGCGTGAATCGGAAGATGCGCGCTACATCGGCCTGACCATGCCGCGCTTCCTCGCGCGCCTGCCGTACGGCGCCAAGACCGACCCGGTGGAAGCCTTCGCCTTCGAAGAAAACACCGACGGTGCCGACAGCTCCAAATACACCTGGGCCAACGCCGCGTACGCGATGGCGGTGAACATCAACCGTTCGTTCAAGCACTACGGCTGGTGCTCGCGCATCCGTGGCGTGGAGTCCGGCGGTGAAGTGGAAAACCTGCCGGCCCACACGTTCCCGACCGACGACGGTGGCGTGGACATGAAGTGCCCGACCGAAATCGCCATCAGCGACCGCCGTGAAGCGGAGCTGGCGAAGAACGGTTTCATGCCGCTGCTGCACAAGAAAAACACCGACTTCGCCGCGTTCATCGGCGCGCAGTCGTTGCAGAAACCGGCCGAATACGACGACCCGGACGCCACCGCCAACGCCAACCTGGCCGCGCGCCTGCCGTACCTGTTCGCCACGTGCCGCTTCGCCCATTACTTGAAGTGCATCGTGCGCGACAAGATCGGTTCCTTCAAAGAGAAGGACGAGATGCAGCGTTGGTTGCAGGACTGGATCCTCAACTACGTGGACGGTGATCCGGCCCACTCCACCGAAACCACCAAGGCCCAGCACCCGTTGGCCGCGGCCGAGGTGATCGTGGAAGAAGTGGAAGGCAACCCGGGGTACTACAACTCCAAGTTCTACCTGCGCCCGCACTATCAGCTGGAAGGGCTGACCGTGTCGCTGCGCCTGGTATCGAAGCTGCCTTCGGCGAAATCCGCCTAAGCAATCCGCTCGTCTGTGGGAGGGGCTTGTGTGGGAGCGGGCTTGCTCGCGAAAGCGGTGGGTCAGTCGAAACATCTTTGACTGA